>NZ_WAAS01000233.1:0-10300 GCF_008806585.1 Micromonospora sp. AMSO12t | reverse complement strand
CCGAAGCCGGTGCTCGGCGTACACGTCGGCAAGCTCGGCTTCCTCGTCGAGGTGGAGCCGCCGGAGCTACCGAGGGCCCTGGACCGGCTGGTGGCGCACGACTTCACGGTGGAGAACCACAGCTGCCGAGGGTGCCGTCGAGCACGGCCCGGGCGAGCTCGGGCACGTCCCGGTCCGGGTCGGAGGAGCCGTAGACCGAGGAGCGCAGGGTCCGGGCCGAGTGGAAGATGTCCAGCGCGCCCAGCCCGACGATGTCGTCCTTGGCGCCCATGCCGACGACTGTCACCTGACCGCCCCGGCGGGTGGCGCGCCAGGCGGTGCGGATCGTGGCCGACCGCCCGACGCACTCCAGCGCGTGGTCGACGCCCCGACCCGCTGTCCGCTCCCGGACCGCCCGGCTGAGCGTCTCGTCGGCGAGCAGGAAGTCGGTGGCGCCGGCCGCGACGGCCAGCGCCTTCTTGGTCGGGGAGACGTCGACGGCGAGCACCTGGTCGGCGCCGGCGGCCCGCGCGGCGGCGACCACCGACAGCCCCACCCCGCCGAGGCCGATCACGGCCACCGACTCGCCGGGGGCCACCCTCGCCGTGCGGCGGACCGCGCCGACGCCGGTGAGCACGGCGCAGCCCAGCAGCGCCGCCGCCTCGAAGGGCAGCTCCGCGGGAACCGGGATGACGGCGGCCTGGGGCACCACCACCTCCTCGGCGAGGGCGCCGAGGCCGAGCGTGACGTGCAGCGCTTCGCCGGCCGGCGTGCGTCCCCGGGGGGCCGACGGCGACCCGGTGCGCTCGCACAGCCACGGCTCGTCCCGCCCGCAGTACCAGCAGCTGCGGCACGGCGGGGCCCAGTTCAGCACCACGTGCGCGCCGGGCGCGACCCGCGTGACGGCGTCGCCGACCGCGAGCACCACCCCGGCCGCCTCGTGCCCCAGCACCAGCGGGTACGGGGGTGCGAGCGTCCCGTCGACCATGGACAGGTCGGAGTGGCAGACGCCAGCGGCGCGGACGCTCACCCGTACCTCGTCCGGGCCGGGGGCCGGCAGTTCGATCTCCTCCACCCGCAGCGGGGCGTCGACGGCCCGGACGACCAGCGCCCTCATCGCTGGATGGCCTTGACCTGGAGGAATTCCTCGAGCCCGTGCCGGCCCAGCTCCCGGCCGAGGCCGGACTGCTTGTAGCCGCCGAAGGGGGCGAGCGGGTTGAACGGGGCGCCGTTGACGTCGACGGCGCCGGTACGTAGCCGCCGGGCCACCCGCAGCGCCCGCTCCTCGTCGGCCGACCAGACCGCGCCGGCCAGCCCGTAGCGGGAGTTGTTGGCGATTGCCACCGCCTCGTCATCGTCGTCGAACGGCATGACGGCGAGCACCGGGCCGAAGACCTCCTCCTGGGCCAGGGCGCTGTCGGGGTCGACGTCGGCGATCACCGTCGGGGCGACGAAGTAGCCCCGCTCGGGCAGCGGGGCGTCGGGCCCGCCGGCGACGAGCCGGCCCCCGTCGGCCAGCCCCCGGGCGACGTGCTCGCGGACCCGTTCCCGCTGCGCGGCGGAGACCAGCGGGCCGAGCCGGGTGGCCGGGTCGAACGGGTCGCCGAGCCGGTAGCCCGCCGCGGCTTTGGCGGCCAGGTCGAGGGCCTCGTCGTAGCGGTCGCGGTGCACGAGCAGGCGGGTCCAGGCGGCGCAGGTCTGGCCGGAGTTGAGGAAGGCGTTGCCGACCCCCACCTTGACGGCCGTGGCCAGGTCGGCGTCGTCGAGGACGATGCTGGCCGACTTGCCGCCGAGTTCCAGGGCGACCCGGGCGATCCGGTCGGCGGCGAGGTGGGAGATCCGCCGTCCGGTGGCCGTCGAGCCGGTGAAGGAGACCATGTCGACGTCCGGGTGCGCGGCGATGGCCTCGCCGACGACCGGGCCGGTGCCGGTGACCAGGTTGACCACCCCGGGCGGGAAGCCGGCCTCGTGGACGGCGTCGAAGAGCAGGTACGCCGTCAGCGGGGTCAGCTCGCTCGGCTTGAGCACCACGGTGCAGCCGGCGGCCAGGGCGGGGGCCAGTTTCGCGACGACCTGGTGCAGCGGGTAGTTCCATGGGGTGATCGCCCCGACCACGCCGACCGGTTCCCGGACCACCAGCGAGTTGCCGACCGTCTCGTCGGCCGGGGGGCGGGCCGCCAGCTCGACGTAGCTGTGCAGGACCGTCAGCGGCAGGCCGGTCTGGACCCGGGTGGCGACCTTCAGCGGGGTGCCGAGTTCCAGGGCGACGGTGCGGGCGATCTCGTCGGCCCGGGCGGAGAGCGCGGCGTGCAGCCGGTCCAGGCGGGCGGCCCGCTCGGCGGGCGCGGCGTCGGCCCAGCCGGGGAAGGCGGCCCGGGCCGCCGCGACGGCGCGGTCGACGTCGGCGGGCGTGCCGGCCGGGACGGCGGCGACGACCTCCTCGGTCGCCGGGTTCCGCACCGCGACGGTCTCCCCGGCGCCGGCGGCGACCCACTCTCCGTCCAGGTAGAAGTCGGTCCGTGCGAGATCCATCGTGCCCCTCACGTACGTCGGCCGAAACTAGCAGCGCAAGTTTTGACTCTAGTACGCGTCGTCGGCCGGCGGGAGGGGCGGCAGCGGCCCGATGTGCTCCTCGTAGGTGCGCGACAGTCCGTGGATCAGCGCGTCGAGGCCCAGCGCGAAGGCGCCCTCGTCCACCCGCTGCTGGTGCTCGGCCAGCCGGTGGGCCTGGGTCAGGTGCGGGTACTGCTCCGCGTACAGCCCGGGGTCCTCGACGAAGCCCCGCGCGAACGAGCCCAGCGCCGAGCCGGCCACGAAGTAGCGCATGAGCGCGCCGACGTGGGTCGCCCGGGCTGGCGGCCACCCGGCGGCGACCAGCCCGCCGTAGACGGCGTCGGCCATGGCCAGCGCCGCCGGTCGGCGCCCCGGTCCCCGGGCCAGGTACGGCACGATGTTCGGGTGCGCGGCCAGCGCCGCCCGGTAGGAGTGCCCCCACCTGCGCAGCGCCTCGCGCCAGTCGACGCTGCCGAAGAACGACACGTCCACCTGGCTGGTGACGCTGTCGGCCACCGCGTCGAGGATCTCGTCCTTGGTGGCGAAGTGGTTGTAGAGCGAGGGTCCGCGTACCCCGAGTTCGGCGGCGAGCCGGCGGGTGGAGAAGCCCTCCAGCCCTTCGGCGTCGATCAGCGCGGCGGCGGTCTCGACGATCCGCTGCCGGCTGAGCAGCGCCTGCCGCGGCCGGGGCATCCGTCCTCCTTCGCTCGGGGTGGTCCGTCGCAGACTCTGCCACAACCGGGTCTGGACGGAATTAAACTTGCACCGCTAGTTTAAGCCTCATGGATCTGGAACTCTCCGCCGAGCAGGCGGCGGTCCGCCGGCTAGCCGCGGACTTCGTCGACCGTGAGGTGGTGCCGCACGCGGCCACCTGGGACCGCCGCGAGTCCGTGGATCCGGACATCGTCGGCAAGCTCGGCGAGCTGGGCTTCCTGGGGCTCACCATCGGCGAGGACGACGGCGGTTCGGGCGGCGACCACCTCTCCTACTGCCTCGTGCTGGAGGAGCTCGGCCGGGTCGACTCCGCCGTGCGGGGCATCGTCTCGGTCTCCCTCGGCCTGGTCGCCAAGTCGATCGCCGCGCACGGCTCCGCCGAGCAGCGGGAGCAGTGGCTGCCCCGGCTCTGCTCCGGCGCGGCGCTCGGCTGCTTCGCGCTGACCGAGCCGGACAGCGGCTCCGACGCCGCCGCGCTGACCACCCGGGCGGTCCGCGACGGCACCGACTGGCTGATCACCGGCGCGAAGATGTTCATCACCAACGGCACCACGGCCGACGTCGCGCTGGTCTTCGTCCGCACCGGCGGCCCGGGACACCGGGGCATCAGCGCGTTCCTGGTGCCCACCGACGCGCCGGGCCTGACCCGGCGGGAGATCCACGGCAAGCTGGGCCTGCGCGGGCAGGCCACCGGGGAGCTGCGCTTCGACGGCGTACGGGTGCCGGAATCCGCGCTCCTCGGCGAGGAGGGCGCCGGCTTCCGGCTCGCCCTCGCCACCCTGGCCAAGGGCCGGATGTCCGTGGCCGCCGGCTGCGTCGGCATCGCCCAGGGCTGCCTGGACGCGGCCGTCGGCTACGCCGGGCAGCGCACCCAGTTCGGCAAGCCCATCGCCGGCCACCAGCTCGTGCAGCAACTGCTCGCCGCCATCGCCGTCGACACCGACGCCGCGCGGCTGCTGGTGTGGCGGGTGGCCGACCTGATCGACCGGGGCGAGCCGTTCGCCACCGAGGCGTCGATGGCCAAGCTCTTCGCGAGCGAGGCCGCCGTGCGCGCCGCCAACAACGCGGTCCAGGTCTTCGGCGGCTACGGCTACATCGACGAGTACCCCGTCGGCAAGTACCTGCGCGACGCCCGCGTCGCCACCCTCTACGAGGGCACCAGCCAGATCCAGCAGCTGCTCATCGGACGCGCGCTCACCGGCGTCAACGCCTTCTAGAGCCAGGAGGAACCGTGACCAGATTCGCCGACCGGGTCGCCGTCGTCACCGGCGCCGCGCAGGGCATCGGCGCGGCCACCGCGCACCGACTCGCCGCCGAGGGCGCGGCCGTCGCGGTGGTGGACCTCGACGCCGTACGCGCCCGGGCCGTCGCCGACGAGATCGCCGCCGCCGGTGGCCGGGCTGTCGGCATCGGCTGCGACGTGACCGACGCCGAAGCGGTCGCCGCCATGACCGACCAGGTGGTCCAGGCGTACGGGGGGCTGCACGTGCTCGTCAACAACGCCGGGATCACCCGCGACAACCTGCTGTTCAGGATGCCGCTGCCCGAGTGGGAGGCGGTGCTGACCACCAACCTGACGAGCATGTTCCTCTGCTGCCAGGCGGCGCAGCAGCACATGGTGGCGGCCCGCTACGGCCGGATCGTCAACCTCAGCAGCCGCTCCGCGCTGGGCAACCGGGGCCAGGTCAACTACGCGGCGGCCAAGGCCGGCGTGCAGGGCCTCACCGCCACGTTGTCCGCCGAGCTGGGCCCGTTCAACGTGACCGTGAACGCGGTCGCCCCCGGCTACGTGGCGACCGCGATGACCGCGGCCACCGCCGAGCGGGTGGGCAGCAGCCCCGAGGAGCACCAGCGGGCGGTCGCCGAGCACACCCCGCTGCGCCGGGTCGCCCAGCCCGCCGAGATCGCCTCGGTGATCGCCTTCCTGGCCAGCGACGACGCCTCGTACGTCAGCGGCCAGACCCTGTACGTCAACGGCGGCGCGCGCTGAGCCGCGCGTAGCACCGCACCGACCCCGGAGGGGACATGGACTTCGCGCTCTCGGACACCGAACGGGCCATCCGCGACACGGCCCGCGACTTCATCGCCAGGGAGGTCATGCCGCTGGAGCCGGAGCTGCTGCGGCGCGAACGCGCCCACCGGCCCGGGCTGGAGCCGGACGAGCTGCGCGAGTTGCAGCTCAAGGCGCGGGCGTTCGGCTTCTGGGGGCTGGCCACCCCCGAGGCGTACGGCGGCATGGACCTGCCGGCCGTCACCCAGTCGCTGATCTGGACCGAGATCGGCCGCTCGTACGTGCCGTTCCGCTTCGGCGGCGAGGCCGACAACATCCTGTTCCGGGCCAACGAGGAGCAGCAGCGGGAGTTCCTGGTCCCGACGATCGAGGGGGAGCGGCGTAGCTGCTTCGCGATCACCGAGCCGGGCGCCGGTTCCGACGCCGCCAACATCCGGCTCAGCGCCCGCCGCGACGGCGGCGACTGGGTACTCAACGGCGAGAAGACCTTCATCACCGGCGGCAACGAGGCCGACTTCGCCATCGTCATCGCGGTCACCGACCGGGAGAAGGGCCCCCGCAACGGCGGCGCCACGGCCTTCCTGGTGGACCGGTCCATGGGCTGGCGCTCGGAGTTCATCCAGACCATGGGCGAGGGCGGGCCGGCCGCACTGGTCTTCGACGACGTGCGGGTGCCGGAGCGGAACATCCTCGGCGAGCCCGGCCAGGGCTTCGCGCTCGCGATGGAGTGGATCGGCAAGGGCCGCTACACCATCCCCTCGCACGCGGTCGGCATCGCCGAGCGGGCGCTGCGGATGGCGATCGACCACGCCACCACCCGGCAGACGTTCGGCCGGCCCATCGGCGACAACCAGGCGATCCAGTGGATGATCGCCGACTCCGAGACCGAGCTGGAGGCGGCCCGCTGGCTCATCCTGCGGGCGGCCTGGACGGTGGACCAGGGCATGGACCCGCGGCACGCCTCCTCGATGGCGAAGCTCTACGGCGCCGGCATGGTCAACCGGGTGGTGGACCGCGTGCTGCAGATCCACGGCGGCATGGGCTACACCCGGGAGCTGCCCGTCGAGCGGTGGTACCGGCAGGTCCGGCTCTACCGGATCTTCGAGGGCACCGACGAGATGCAGCGGCTCATCATCGCCCGGGACCTGCTGCGCGGCTACACCCGACTGGGAGGGCACCTGGCATGAGGACCTTCGACTCCGTCGACGAGCTGGCCGCCGCGGTCGGGGAGACCCTCGGCCCGGGGCCGTGGCAGCGCATCGAGCAGGGGCGCGTCGACCTGTTCGCCGACGCCACCGACGACCACCAGTGGATCCACCTCGACCCGGAGCGGGCCGCCGCCGGCCCGTACGGGGGCACTATCGCGCACGGCTTCCTCACCCTGTCGCTGCTGCCGGCGCTGGTGGGGCGGCTCTACCGGGTGCGGGGCGTGCGGATGGGGGTCAACTACGGGCTGAACCGGGTGCGGTTCCCCGCCCCGCTGCGGGTCGGCACAGCGGTCCGGGCCGTCGCCACCATCGCCGAGGTGTCGCCGGTGGCCGGCGGGGTGCAGCTGGTCACCGCCGCGACCGTGGAGTGCGACGCCGGCGGCAAGCCGGTCTGCGTCGCCGAGACGGTGAGCCGGCTCCACGTGGGGCCGGCGGCCTCCTGAACCACGGGCGGCACCAGCCGCGCGTGGCGGGGACCACATGGTTAGCGCCTTGTTCGGGAGTTTCTGTCGCTTTTATCCATCGGCCGTTCGGTTGATATGGCGACGGCCGTTGGTCTAGGGTGGTGGCACTGCGGTCGCCGGTACCCGGCGTCGCCGCATCTGTAGGACAGGAAGGGCAGCATGATCACCACGACGACCGCGCCGACCACCACCACCGACGCCACCACCACGGCCCCCGGTGACGAGACCCGCGCGAGTGAGCTGACCGCCGCCCTCGCCGCCCTGCCGGAGGGGCACCCCGACCGGCCGGCGCTGCGGGCGCGGGTGATCGAGGCGTGGCTGCCGCTGGCCCACCACCTCGCCTTCCGCTACAGCGGGCGCGGCGAGCCCAACGGGGACCTGGCCCAGACCGCCGCCCTCGGGCTGATCAAGGCCGTGGACCGGTTCGACGCCTCCCGTGGCGTGGACTTCGCCGGCTTCGCCATCCCGACGATCCTCGGTGAGATCAAGCGTCACTTCCGCGACCGCACCTGGAACATCCGCGTGCCGCGCCGCCTGCAGGAGCTGCGGCTGCGCATCTCCGAGGCCAACGGCACCCTCACCCAGACGCTCAACCGCGCGCCGACGGTCGCCGACATCGCCGTCCACCTCGGCGTCACCGAGGAAGAGGTCCTGGAGGGGCTCGAAGGCGCCCGCGCCTACAACGCGGTCTCCCTGTCCACCCCCATCGGCGACGGCGACAGCGCCACCGAGCTGGGCGACACCCTGGGCGCAGAGGACAGCGAGTTCGAGCTGGCCGAGCTGCGGGTCGCCCTCGGCCCGGCGCTCGCCACCCTCGACGAGCGGGAGCAGAAGATCCTCACCCTCCGCTTCTACGGCAACCTGACCCAGAGTGAGATCGCCACGCAGGTCGGCGTCTCCCAGATGCACGTCTCCCGCCTGCTCGCCCGCGCGCTGGGCAAGCTGCGCGGCCAGCTCGAGGGCAGCCGCTGACGACACCCCCGCGGTGGGCGGCCACGTAGCCGTCCGACACCCGCCTCGACGTACCGTCCTCGTCCGCCCCGCCGTGCCCGGCGGGGCGGACGAGTGCGTTTCCGGCCTGGGTGGCCGGTCCGCCTCGTGGCCCTGTCTTCCAGGTTGCCGTGTTGGGCGCCGCAGCACCGCATCCGTGCGGTGTCGGCGACGCGCCCTGTGGTCGCCGGGGGTGGCGATGCCACCATCAGACCATGGTGGATGTCGATGTATTTCGGCGTGGGGCGCAGGCCCGGGCAGCGGTGATGACGGCGCGGTTGCGCCGGTTGGTGACCTGCGAGTCGCCGCCGGGGCGGGGCCGGGAACTGGCGGCCTGCGCCGATCTGCTCGAGGCGTGGGGCGACGCCGCGCTGGGCCGGCGGGGGCGTCGTGTCGTCCTCGATGGACTGCCGCACCTGCTCTGGGCGGCCCCCGACCAACGCGTGCTGCTGCTGGGCCACTACGACACGGTCTGGCCGGCGGGCACCATCCGGGACTGGCCGTTCACGATCACCGGAAGCACCGCGACGGGGCCCGGCGTCTGCGACATGAAGGCCGGGATCGTGCAGATGCTCACCGCGCTGGAACTGCTGCCGGACACCTCGCGGGTGGGGCTGCTGCTCACCTGCGACGAGGAGAGCGGGTCGGCCACCTCACGGCCGCTGATCGAGGAGCAGGCCCGGCGCTCCGGGGCGGTGCTCGTCGGCGAGCCGAGCACCGAGGGCGGCGACCTGAAGGTCGCGCGCAAGGGCGGCTCCGTCTACCGGATCACGGTGCGGGGCCGGGCGGCGCACGCCGGCGTCGAACCGCACCGGGGCGTCAACGCCGGGGTCGAACTCGCGCACCACGTCCTCGCGGTGCAGGCCTTCGCCGCGGGGGAGACGAGCGTGACCCCCACGGCCCTCACCGCCGGCACGATGACGAACGTGGTGCCGGAGTCCGCGGTCCTCTGCGTCGACGTACGCGCCTGGACCCGCGAGGAGCTGCACCGGGTGGACCGGCTGGTCCGCGAGCTGACCCCCCGGCTGCCCGACGCGCGGTTGGCCGTCAGCGGCGGGATCAACCGGTACCCGCTGCCGGCCTCGGTGTCGACGCCGCTGCTGCGGGTCGCGCAGTCGGTGGCGGTGGACCTCGGGCTGCCGGCCGTACGCGGCGTCGCCGCCCCGGGCGCCTCCGACGCCAACTTCACCGGCGCCCTCGGCGTACCGACCCTGGACGGTCTGGGTGGGGTGGGGGGCCTGCCGCACGCGCGTGGCGAGTACGTCGACGTCGCGCGGATGCCGGAGCGCACCGCGCTGCTGGCCGCCCTGACGGCCCGCCTCCTCGCCACGCCCGGCCCGACCGAAGCCGCCGAGGAGCACCGGCCGCTCGGCGCGGTACCCGCCGGGCAGGGCTCGTCGACGGACGGGTGAGCCGCCCACCCGCCCCGGGCGGCGGCCGGCGGTCGAAGTTCCGCACGGTTGCGTAAACGCGCCCGGCGCCGTTGGGCGATGCTGGATCCGTCGATCACGCGGGAGGCGTTCATGGCTGTAATGACCGGTGACCCCGGACCCGACTCGCGGCTGGCGGCGGCGGGGGACATGGTGCACAACGCGCGTACCTTCGCCGACCGGATGGCCGCCAGACGCTCCATCCGGCACTTTTCGCCGCAGCCGGTGCCGATGGAGGTCATCGATGAGGCGATCCGCGCGGCGGCGACCGCGCCGAGCGGCGCGAACCTGCAACCGTGGCGGTTCGTCGTAATCACCGACGCGGCCCGCAAGCGCCGGCTGCGGGAGGCCGCCGAGGCCGAGGAGCGCGAGTTCTACGCCCGGCGCGCGTCGGCGCAGTGGCTGGAGGCGATCGCCCCGATCGGTACGGACTGGCACAAGCCCTTCCTGGAGGTGGCGCCGGTCGTGATCGTGGTGTTCGAGGTGCACCAGGGCCCCCGGTCCCCGAAGCCCTACTACGTCAAGGAGTCCGTGGGCATCGCGGTCGGCGTGCTGATCACGGCGCTGCACCACGCCAGCCTGGCCACCCTGACGCACACGCCGAGCCCGATGCGCTTCCTCAACGAGGTGTGTGAACGCCCGCCGGAGGAGCGCCCGTACCTGGTCATGCCGGTCGGCTATCCGGCGCCGGACGCGACGGTGCCGGACCTGGTCCGCAAGCCGCTGCCGGAGGTCCTGATCCGGCGGTGACGGCCCCTTCCCCGGGCCGACGCGGGCCGGCCGAATATCACCGTTCTCGTAAACAATCAATGATCCGCGCGTAATGAAGTGCCGCACGTTGGAAGATGCCGCGCTGCGCCGTGGCAACCAAGATTCTTTTCGCAACTCCTGTGACGGACCGATCGGTGATTCGCCGGCCGGCGGTGCGTCCGGGTCTTGGCGGGCTTCGGG
>NZ_WAAS01000232.1:0-10362 GCF_008806585.1 Micromonospora sp. AMSO12t | reverse complement strand
ACCGCAACCTGTCTCCGCACCCGCCGCAGACCTCGTGCCGGCCCGGCCCGTTTCCGCGCCGCCGACGGCCTCGGCACCGCCCACGGACGCCTCGCCGGTACCGCCCCCCTCCGAGCCGTCGGCGCAGCCGGTGTCCGCGCCGCCTGCCGCCACGCCGCCCGCCGCCACGCCGCCCGGCGGGCAGGTGCCATCGACGAGCGCGGAACGGACCTCCGCGTCCCGCACCGCCGAGCCAGCCATCGCCGCAACGAACACCACCGAACCCCACGCCGTCGGAGCCAGCGCCACCGAACCACGGACCACCCAACCGAGCGCCACCGAACCACGGACCACCCAACCGAGCGCCACCGAACCACAGACCACCGGACCAAACACGGCCGGACCACGGGCCGACGGACCACGGGACGCCGGAGTGGGCAGCAGCGGACCGCGGGCCGCCGGGATGCCCGTCGGGTCGCGGGACGCCGGGCACCAGAGCGCGGCGCAGGGCGATCCGGAGCAGGTGCTGGCGAGCTACCGGTGGCGGCTCGATCCGGCCACCCTGCGGGAGGTCGTGGAGGAGCCGGACGAGTTCCGGACGATCCGGCGGCGGCTGACCGAGAAGCTGGGCGCGGCCGTGGACAACAAGTCGCGCGCCCGGCTGCTCAGTCTGCGGGCGGTGGTGTCCCGGATTCTCGGCGAACTGGACGACGCCCTGGCGGACGGTCGGCTCGCGCTCACCTACGCCGAGGCCACCGGGGAGCTGCGACGTACGGCGGTGGCCCAGGCTCGGCTGGCGCACGTGTTGCGCTGGCGCGGCGAGTTCGTCGAGGCCGACCGGCTCTTCGCCGAGGCGAACTCCACGGAGTTGCCACAGCGGCTGCGCGCGGTGCTGCACGAGCACGCCGGGCGGTCCTGCTACGACCAGGGTCGGCTGATGGAGGCCTGTCACCACTTCGAGCGGGCCCTGGACCTGCGTGGCACCGAGGACCCCGAGTTGCAGGCCCGGATCCGGCTGAGCCTGGACGCGGTGGCGGAGCGGGTCGCGGAGACGGGCTTCGGGCCGTACCCGCGCAGCCGCGAGGAGGTGCTGGAGCGTGACCGGCCCCCGATGCCGGCCCGCGACGGCGACCTGTGGGGTTTCTCCGACCCGGACGGCGACCTGGTCATCGCGGCCGGGTACGCGGAGGCGCAGCCGTTCCGCGACGGGCTGGCCTGGGTGCGGCGCCCCGAGACCGAGCGGTGGTCGCTCATCGACCGTACCGGCGCCACGGTGCTCGAACCGTCGTACCCGGTGGTCCGCTCGTTCTCTGACGGGCTGGCCTGGGTGTCCGACGGCGGCGACGCCGGCTGGGTGGCGATCGACGCCACCGGCGAGGTGGTCGTGCCGCACGGCTTCGCGGACGTACGCCCGTTCCAACGCGGCGTGGCCGTGGTCCGCCGCGACGGCTGGGGCGCGGTCGACCGCAACGGCCGGATCGTGGTGCCCACCCGGCACCACGGGTTCGCCACCGTCCTGGCCGACGGCCGGTACGTCGACGGCTTCACCGAGGAGGGGCTGGCCGTGGTGGAGGTGGCCGGCCGGCGCGGCGTGGTGAACCGGGCCGGGAAGGTGCTGGTGGCGCCCAGCTATCCGGCGCTGGTCGTCCACCCGGTCGCGTTCCTGGTCGGCGACGGCACGGGCCGCTGGGGCGCGCTCGACCGGCGGGGCGAGCTGCTCATCGAGCCGGTGCACCGCGACCGCGACGAGGTCGTCGCCGAGATCGAGCGGCTGCTCGTCGACACCAGCCCCGTGCTCTGAGCGACAGGGAGGCCCGCCACGAGGGGTGGGCATGATCGGAACGGGCTAGGGTCGACTCATGGAATTCCGTCACCTGGGCCGTTCCGGCCTGATGGTCAGCGAGATCTCGTACGGCAACTGGATCACCCACGGCTCGCAGGTCGAGGAGGACGCGGCGTTCGCCTGCGTCCGGGCCGCCCTGGACGCCGGCATCACCACCTTCGACACGGCCGACGTGTACGCGGGCACCCGCGCCGAGGACGTGCTGGGCCGCGCGCTGGAGGGCGAGCGGCGCGAAGGGCTGGAGATCTTCACCAAGGTGTACTGGCCCACGGGGCCGGGCCGCAACGACCGGGGCCTGTCCCGCAAGCACATCATGGAGTCGATCAACGGCTCGCTGCGCCGGCTGCGCACCGACTACGTGGACCTCTACCAGGCCCACCGGTACGACCACAGCACGCCGCTGGAGGAGACGATGGAGGCGTTCGCCGACGTCGTGCACTCCGGCAAGGCGCTCTACATCGGCGTCTCCGAGTGGAAGGCGTCGGAGATCCGCGCGGCCCACCAGCTCGCCCGTGAGCTGCACATCCCGCTGGTCTCCAACCAGCCGCAGTACTCGATGCTCTGGCGGGTCATCGAGTCCGAGGTCGTCCCCACCAGCGAGGAGCTGGGCATCGGGCAGATCGTCTGGTCGCCGATCGCGCAGGGCGTGCTCTCGGGCAAGTACCTGCCGGGCCAGCCGCCGCCGGCCGGCTCCCGGGCCACCGACGAGAAGTCAGGCGCGGGCTTCATCTCCCGGTTCATGACCGACGAGGTCCTGAACCGGGTGCAGCGGCTCAAGCCGCTGGCCGAGCAGGCCGGACTGAGCATGGCGCAGCTCGCCGTCGCCTGGGTGTTGCAGAACCCGAACGTCTCCTCGGCGATCGTCGGCGCCTCCCGCCCGGAGCAGGTGCACGACAACGTCAAGGCGGCCGGCGTGAAGCTCGACGCCGAGCTGCTCAAGGCGATCGACGAGATCGTCGACCCGATCGTCGAGCGCGACCCGGCCCGCACGGAGTCTCCCGCCGAGCGCCCGTGACGCGTCCCGGCCCGGGCCGGCCCGCACCACGGGCCGCCCGGGCCGGACCGTGCCGGCGGGGGCGCGGGTCAGCCCTGCCAGAAGCGGATCAGGTCCAGGCCGAGGGCGTAGAGCCACGGGGGCAGGCCGAGGAAGTCGCCGACGGCGAAGACCGCGTCGAAGAACCAGCCGCCGATCCGCGGGTTCCACAGCAGCGCGAACAGCAGGATGAAGCCGAACGGGGCGAACAGGTCGTACATCCTGCGCCACTGCGGGTTCAGCCACGGCTGGATCATGTTGCCGCCGTCCAGGCCGGGCACCGGGAGCAGGTTGAGCACGCTCGCGGTGAGCTGGAGGAACGCCAGCAGCGCCACGGCCGCCCAGAACTCGACCGGCCCGCCGCCGGCCGCCCCGAGGCGTACGGCGAGCACCAGCACCAGCGTGAACAGCACGTTGGTGGCCGGGCCCGCCAGGCTGACCAGGGTGTGCCGCAGCCGTCCCGGGATGGCGTGCCGGTCCACCCACACCGCCCCGCCGGGCAGGCCGATGCCGCCGAGCAGCACGACCACCACGGGCAGCCCGATCGACAGCAGCGGGTGGCTGTACTTCAGCGGGTTGAGCGTCAGGTAGCCCCGGTGGGCGACGCTGCGGTCGCCGGCCCGGTAGGCGACGACGGCGTGGGCGTACTCGTGCAGGCAGAGCGAGACCAGCCAGCCGGACACGACGAAGAGGAACACGTCGAGCCGGACGTTGCCGAACCCGTTCCAGGTGAGCACCCCGCTGGTCACGAAGAGCGCGACCAGGGCGAGGAAGACGGGGCTGGGCCGGAACGCCGCCCGGGGCACGCCGAGCACCAACGGCTCGCCCCCCGGGCGGTCGCCGGCCATCACTCCGCCGGAGGCAGCAGGCTCATGCGGTAGTCCACCCGGTCGTCCTCCACGAGCGTGACCGAGGTGACGCCGGACGCCGCGAGCTCCCGCCAGGCCTGACCGATCCAGGACTCGGCGTCCGCCTGGCTGCTGAACGACTCCGCCGGCCCCTCGACCGACTCACCGTTCGCGCCCTCGTACCGCCAGCTCCACGCCATGCCGCGTCTCCCCTCGCCGCTGATGTCCCGTGGGACGAACCCCCGCCAGCGTAGTCGGCCGGGCGCGGGGCGGCCCGACATCCGTACGCCGGGCGGGCGGCGCAGGGTTCCCCGGCCCCTGTCCGGGTATGGGCCTCCTGACGCGCGACGGGGCGGTCGCCGACCGCCGACGGGCCTGGAGGAGGCGACGATGGACGAACCGCTGCACGACAAGGACACCGAGGCGCTGCGGGCGATGGCGGTGCGCGGCGGCATCGTGGGGGCCGCGCACATGGAACGGGAGGACCTGCTGGACGCCCTCGTCGCCCGCCCCGGGGAGGGCGCCTGGCAGGAGGACCCGAAGCCGGCGGCGGTCAACCCCAACGACTTCCAGTACCAGACACCCCGGTAGTCCGCCGCCGCCCCGCCGGGCGGCCAGCCCCGCTCCGCCGGGCCGGTACGGTGTCGCGGTGCTTACTCGGGGAGTGGTGCTCAGCGACCGGTACCGGCTGGACGACCGGGTGGCGATCGGCGGCATGGGCGCGGTCTGGCGCTGCACCGACCTCATGCTGGAACGTACGGTGGCGGTGAAGGCGCTGCTGCCGGCGTTGAGCGCGGATCCCGAGTTCACGGCCCGGTTCCGGGCGGAGGCGCGGATGCTGGCGGCGCTGCGCCACCCGGGCGTGGTCGCCGTGCACGACGTCGGCCGGTCCGTCCTCGACGACGGCAGCCAGGTCGACTACCTGGTGATGGAGTACGTCGACGGCCAGCCGCTGAGTTCCTGGCTGCGGCGCGGGGGGCAGCTCGACCCGGCGTCGACCATGTCGGTGGTGGCGCAGGCCGCCGAGGCGCTGCACACCGCCCACCTCGCCGGCATCGTGCACCGGGACGTCAAGCCGGGCAACCTGCTGGTGAAGGGCGACGGCCGGGTGGTGCTGGTCGACTTCGGCATCGCCCGCTCCGGCTCCATGGCGGGCATCACCGCCGCCAACGTGATGCTCGGTACCGCCTCGTACATGTCGCCCGAGCAGGCCGCGAACCAGCCGGTCTCCCCGGCGACGGACGTCTACGCGCTCGGCGCGGTGGCGTATTTCTGCCTGACCGGCCAGCCGCCGTTCGACGGGGACAACCCGCTCCAGGTGGCGTTGCGGCACCTCCAGGAGGAGCCGCCGCCGCTGCCGCCCGACATCCCGGCGGCGGTGGCCGCGCTGGTGCAGCGGGCGATGGCGAAGCGCCCCGGCGACCGGTTCGGCGACGCGGCGGCGATGGCCGACGCCGCGGCCGAGGCCCGCGACGCGACCCTGGCCGTGGTGCCGACGTCCGCCCGCCCGCCGTGGGCCGTCGCCGGCCCGACCTCGGCGGCGCCCGCCGCCGCGCAACCGGACCAGGGCGGTACCCCGGCGGCCGGTGACGCCGTTGCGCCGGCCCCCGCCGGGCCGGTCGCCCCGCCGGATCCGTGGGCGCCGCTGCCGCCCGTCGCCGCCCGGCCGTACCCGGGACCGGCGACGGGAAGCGACGCCTTGGGACCGGTCCCGCCCACCCGGGAGGACCCGGTCGTGCCGCAGCCGGCACGGCGGCGTCGGGCCGCGCTGCTCGGCGCGGCGGCCACCGGGCTCGTGGTGCTGGTCGGGGTGGCCGCGCTCGCCCTGGCCCCTGACGACGGCCCGGCCGGCGGAGACGTCCCGGCGGCGCTGACCGGCGAGTCCGCGGCGGCGGGCCCGTCCGGCGCGGCGGCCGACGACGGTACGGGCCGGTTGCGCGTCGAGCCCACGCCGGGTGCCACCCGCGCGACGGCGTCGTCGGCGGCGTCCCGCAGTCCGTCGGCGTCGCCGCCCGGGCGCTCCCCGGTCCCGACGGCGGGCAGCGGCGAGCCGACCGCGACCGCTCCCGGCGGACCCGGCCCCGGACCGACGGCCGGACAGCCGGCGAAGCCGAACCCGTACACGCCGGTCGAGGCGTGCGGCAGCGGGTACAGGGTGATCGACTCGGCCCCGCTGACCGCCTCGGGCAGCCGGAAGGGCAGGGTCTACCTGCTCTACCACGCCGGCAGCGGCAACAACTGCGTGGTCACGATGAAGGCGACCGCGGTGGGCACGGCCACGGCCGCCTCGGCGTGGCTGGAGGTGCGGGGCCGGGCCCGCAGCACCGACAGCGGGTCGTTCTCGTACTACGCGGGGCCGGTGCGGGCCAGGGCCGCCGGGGTGTGCGTGAAGTGGGGCGGGTCCACCGGCGGGGCCAGCTACGCCAGCGGTTTCGAGCACTGCGACTGAGCGCCGCCCGGGGGTGCCCCTGCCCGCGGCGGCGACCGGCCGCCTCCCTGCGGGGCCGGGCCGGCCGTACCCCGCACCTCCGGGGGGCCGCACCCGGGCGCTGGCTCTAAAGTACGGGCATGTCCGTTGACGGGTGGAACACGGTCCTGGTGCTCGGCGGTATCCGGTCCGGAAAGTCCGAGTTCGCCGAGGCCCTGGTCGCCGACGCGCCGACGGTCCGCTACGTGGCCACGGCCGCCGACGCGCCGGCCGACGACGCGGAGTGGGCGGCCCGGCTGGCGGCGCACCGCGAGCGCCGACCGGAGACCTGGACCACCGAGGAGACCGCGGCCGACCCGCGCCGCCTCGCGGACGTGCTGGCCTCCGCCGGGCCCAACGAGACGCTGCTCGTCGACGACCTCGGCGGCTGGGTGACCGTGCTGCTCGACCCGGCGCACCAGCCGGCGGACGACACCGCCACCATCGCCGAGCTGGCGGCGGCGGTGCGCTCCTGCGCGGCCCGGCTGGTACTGGTCAGCCCCGAGGTCGGGCTCTCCCTGGTGCCCACCACCCCGCTCGGGCGGGCCTTCACCGACGCGCTGGGCGCGGCCAACCGGGCGGTCGCCGACGCCTGCGACGCGGTCGTCCTCGTGGTCGCCGGCCAGGCCGCCTGGCTCAAGCCCGGCGCCCCGCACCCGGCCACCGTGCCCACACAGGCCGGCCCCGCACAGGCCGGCGCCCCGGGCGTTCCCGGCGGCGCTGGCGGGTCGGTGGCCGCGTCGGAGCCCTCCCCGGACGTGTTCACCCCCACGCCGCCGACCGCACCGGACGCGGTGCCCGGCGCCGAGCCGACCGGCACCGCCTGGGCCGCCCCGACCATGGCGCTGCCGATGGTCGCCACGGGCCTGGTCATCCAGCCCGGCATGGAACTGCCCATGCCCGACGAGTACGCCGGCCCGCAGGCGATCGAGCGGCTCGCCACCCTGGACGTGCCCGGGTCGGGGCTGGGCGTGCTGGAGCGGGCCGTCGGGTTCGCCGCCGCCACCCAGGGCACCGTCACCCCGGCCCCGTGGGGCCGGGTGCGGGTGCTGCTGCTGCACGGCGACCACCTCGGCGACGCCGCCGCCGGCACCGTGGAGGGCGAGTCGACGCGCCGCGCCCGGCAGGCCCGCGCCGGGCAGGGGGCGCTGGCCCGGCTGGCCGCCGAGAGTGGCGCCGAGCTCCAGGTGGTGGAGGTCCCGGCGTCCGCGCCGATGGAGACCGAACCCACGCTGACCGGCGAGCAGGTCGAGGTCGCCCTGCGCTACGGCTGGCGGCTTGCCGAGGAGGCCGCCGACGCGGGCGTACGACTGCTGGTGCTCGGGGCGTGCGGCGCCGGCACCGAGGCCGCCGCGGCGGCGGTGCTGGTGGCGACGGCGGGCGCCGAGGCGCCGGCGGTGCTCCGGCGGGTCGTCACCGACTCGGGCGAGATCGACGACGCGGCCTGGATGCGGCGGTGCGCGGCGGTACGGGACGCGCTGCACCGCACCCGGAACTCGCCGCGCAGCGCCAAGGACGTGCTGGCCGAACTGGGCGGCGGGGACGTCGCCGTGGCCACCGGCGTGCTGCTCGGCGCCACCGCCCGCCGGCTGCCGGTGATGCTCGACGGTCCGGTCGGGGTGGCCGCCGCCATGGTCACCCGCGACCTGGCCGGGCAGGCCCGGCACTGGTGCCTGCTGGCCGACCACGGCGGGCACCCCGCCGTCCAGCTCGGCGCCGACGTGCTCGGCCTGACCCCGCTGCTCGACCTGCGGCTCGACCTGGGCGAGGGCGCGAACGCGCTGGCCGCGCTGCCGCTGCTGCGCTCGGTGCTGGCGCTGGCCGCCGCGCTGCCGGCCCACCCGTCGCTCGGCGGCGGCGAGGACGACGAGCCGGAGACCGCGCCGGACACCGACGAGCCCGACTTCCGCGAGCCGGAGCCCGCCGGCCCCGGACCGACCAGCACCGAACCCGACTTCCGCGAGCCGGAGCCCGCCGGCCCCGGGCCGACCAGCACCGAGGCCGACCTCCGCGAGCCCGGCAGCGCCGGGCCGGACACGGAAGCGGTGGACCCGTCCGGCCGGCGTGCCGGCTGAGTCACGGCTCGCCGACGGGGCGCGGCTGGCGCTGACCACCTTCACCACCCTGCCGGTACGCGCCGGCCGCATCGACCGGTCGGTGGCAGGCACGGCGATGGCGCTCGCCCCGGCGGTCGGCGCGCTGCTCGGCGTCGTCCTCGCCGGCGTCCTGCTGCTTCCCGGTGCGCTCGCGCCCCCGCTGGTCGCGGCGGCGGTGACCGTCGGCGTCGGGGCGCTGCTCACCCGTGGGCTGCACCTCGACGGGCTGGCCGACACCGTGGACGCGCTGGGGTCGTACCGGCGGGGGGACGCCGCGCTGGAGATCATGAAGAAGCCGGACGTGGGCCCGTTCGGGGTGGTCGCGCTGGTGGTCGTACTCCTGGTGCAGGCGGCGGCCCTCGCGGAGCTGGCGGGACGGTCGTGGCCGGCGGCGCTCGCGGCGGTGGTCACGGCGACCGCCGCCGGCCGGCTCGGGGTGGCGGTGGCCTGCCGGCGCGGGGTGCCGGCCGCCCGCCCGGAGGGGCTCGGCGCGCTGGTCGCGGGCACCGTCGGGCCGGTCGCCCTGGCCGCCGGGGCGGTCGCCGTCGCGCTGCCGGCGCTCGCGGCCGTGCCGGGCCGCCCGTGGCAGGGGCCACTCGCCGTCGCCGTGGCACTCGCCGTCGCGGTGGGGCTGCTGCGACACGTGGTACGCCGGCTCGGCGGCGTCACCGGCGACGTGCTCGGCGCGACCGTGGAGGTGGTCACCACGCTGGTCTACCTGGGAGTGGTGCTGTCCGGCTGAACGGGGCGCACCGCGCCGGGTAGCGTTCTCCCACGACAGCACCGGCGCGGCCAACCGGGGGACGACATGCTCATCACGGACGACTTCCTGCCCGTACCGGTTCCGGAGTCGCTGAGCGCGACCTACCTGGTGCCCATGACGGGGCTGCCGAAGGTGAGCGCGAAGACGGCGGTGGCGCGGCTCACCGGCCGGCTGGCGGAGCCGGTGCACGGGCTGGCGCGGCACATGCTCGACAGCCCGCTGATGAGCGTCGACACCCGGCCGATCGGCGAGTTCCCCGAGCTCCCGCCGGACCTGCTAACCGCGTTCGGCGCCACCGAGGCGCAGCTGGCCCGGCTGGCCGCCGCGAGCCACCTGGTCGTGGTGCAGGCCGAGTACCGGCCAGGCTGGCCGCCGGCCCACGAGTGGGCGGCCCGGGCGGTGGCCGCCGCCGTCGCCGAGTCCGTCGACGGCGACGTGGTGGACGTGTTCGGCCTCCAGTTCCTCGACCCGGCGACGGCGCTGCGCTCGCTCCCCGACGACCAGGGGCGGATCCGGCTGGTCGACTGGGTGCTGGTGCCCTACTCCTCCGACGCCGAGGGGCTCTGGTTCACCACGAAGGGGCTGCGCCGCTTCGGGCTGCTGGAGTTGCAGACCCAGGGCGTGCCGGACCACCTGACCCGGGCCTGGGGCGCGGTGATGACCGGGGCCGCCCGGCGGCTGCTGCGGGACTGGACCGACGGGCTCTCCGGGGAGGAGGTGCCGGCATTCGTGCAGCTGCCGGTGCTGGCCACGGTGACCGGGCACGACATCGCGGTGGCGTACGGCAATCCGGAACAGCACGGCGCGACGGCGCCGGTGCTCCTGCGCCTGGAGCTGGACCCGGCCACCGACCCCGACGCCGACTCGTTCCTCAGCCTGCGCCCGCCCGCCGGGCACCCGGGGCCGGACGGCCGCTACTACGCCGCCGCCTGCGCCACCCTCTTCGCCGGCATCCAGCCGGACGTGCGCTACGCCCGGGCGGGCGACGCGATGAGCAGGGCGGTCGCCACCGCCCGGGCCGGGCTGGGCGACATCCGGGCCCGGTTCCTCGCCGGCCAGCTTCCGCCGGAGACGCAGCTCGTGGTCAAGTACGGCCTGCCCGGCGACGACGGCCCGGAGCTGGTCTGGGCCGGGGTGACCTCGTGGGAGACCCCGGAGCGGATCGTGGCCGCCAGCGCCAGCGACGCCAACACCGACCCGACCGTGCGCATCGGCTCCCCGGTCGTCGTGGAGGCCACCGACGTAGTCGACTGGGCCGTCCTGGACGGCACCGGCGTCATCGAGGGCGGCTGGACCCAGGCCGTCCTGGACGCCGGCGAACGCCCCCACCCCC
>NZ_WAAS01000231.1:0-10390 GCF_008806585.1 Micromonospora sp. AMSO12t | reverse complement strand
GCGGCCCGGACCACGGCGGTGATGTGCAGCGAGAGCGTCTGGTGGCGCTGCCACCGGCGGCTGATCGCCGACGTCGCCGTGCTGGGGCGCGGCGTGCCGGTGTCCCACCTGATGCCGGACGGCCGGCGCGTGTTCGACGCCGATGTCGCCCGCGTAGCGCTGGCCGGGGAACTGCGGATGCCACTCGGTGGTGGGCTCGATCATCCAGGCCGGTTCGGCGGAGTCGTGCCAGTGGTCGTAGTAGCGGCTCATCCGGTTGCCCCGTCGCCACGGAGGGTAGGCGGAACGCCCGGTGCCAGCCGCCGGGGAGCGGGCGCGCCCGGGTGCCCGGCTGGCGTCCGTCCGCTCACGGCGGCGCCCCGGTGGCCGGCCCGCGTCCGCTCGCTCACGGCGATGTCACCTCGTTGGAAATTGTCGCGCTGGGCGCTCCACGTGCCGGTAGAGTCGCCCCTCCGGTACGGCGTGGCTGCGGAAGGAGGGTAGCGGCGTGGGCTCGCTCACCGCCACTGTGGCACCGCCCACCACCCCAAACGTTATCCTATGGTTCCGGACATTTAAGGCTATAACCGGATCAGGCTTCCGACGTTACGCCACGTACCGGCAGGCATCGGTGGCGGGCGTCGTGACCAACACGGTCTTCGGCTTCCTGCGGTGCTACGTCCTGCTCGCGGCGGTCGGCGCGGCCGGCACGGTGGCCGGGTACGACCGGGGGCAGCTCGCCACCTTCGTCTGGGTGGGCCAGGGCCTGCTGGCGGTCGTCCTGCTCTGGGGCTGGACCGAGCTGGCCGACCGGATCCGCACCGGCGACGTCGCCAGCGACCTGCTGCGGCCGGTGCACCCCGTGACCAGCCATCTCGCCGCCGACCTGGGTCGCGCCGGCCACGCCGCGCTGGTCCGGTTCCTGCCGCCGGTGCTGGTCGGGCCGCTCTTCTTCGAGGTCCACGTGCCCCGCCGCTGGGCCACCCTGCCGATCTTCGCGTTCTCCGCCGTCGTCGCCGTGGTCCTCTGCTTCGGCTGCCGGTTCCTGGTCAACGCGACCGCGTACTGGTTGCAGGACGTCCGGGGGCCGGTGATCCTCTGGACCCTCGCGTCGGGCGTGCTCGCCGGGCTCTATTTCCCGCTGCGCTTCCTGCCGGAGTGGCTCCAGCTCGTGCTGTGGCTGGGCACCCCCTTCCCGAGCCTGCTCCAGACCCCGCTCGACGTGCTGGTCGAGCGGGACCCGACCGGCACGCAGGTCGGGCTGGTTGGCCTCCAGCTCGCCTGGGCGGTGCTGATTCTGGCCGCCTGCCGGCTGGTGCAGCGGCGCGCGGAACGCCGCCTGGTGGTGCAGGGTGGCTGAGGCGTCGGGCGGGGCGCTGGCCGCGTACCGGGCGCTGCTCGGCGCGCAGGCACGCGCGCAGACGGCGTACCGGACCTCCTTCGTCATCGACGTGGTCGGCAACGTCGGGTCCACCGTCTTCGACGTGCTGACCGTGCTGGTGATCTTCGGGGTCACCCGGGAGCTGGGCGGCTTCACGCTGCGCGAGACGCTGGTGGTCGTCGGCCTCTCGACGTGCGCGTTCGCCGTCGCCGACCTGCTGGTGGGCAACATCGAGCGGCTGCCCCGGTACGTGCGCACCGGGCTCTTCGACGCCGTGCTGGTCCGCCCGCTCGGCGCCCTGCCCCAGCTGCTGCTGATGGACCTGCCGCTGCGCAAGGTGTCCCGGGCGGTCTTCGGGATCGCCGTGCTGGTCGTCGCGGTCGGCTCCGCCGGCGTCGAGTGGACCCCGGCGCGGGCGCTGCTGGTGGTCCTCGCCCCGCTGGCCGGGGTGGTCTTCTTCGGGTCGGTCTTCGTGGCCACCGCCACCGTCTCGTTCTGGTGGGTCGACTCGGGTGAGCTGGCCAACTCGGTCACCTACGGCGGGCGGGACTTCGCCTCGTACCCGGTCACCGTCTTCGAGGGCTGGTTCCGCGCGGTGTTCGCGTACGGCCTGGGCTTCGCCTTCGTCAGCTACCACCCGGCGCTGGCGCTGCTCGGCCGCGCCGACCCGCTCGGCCTGCCGGCGTGGGTGGGCTTCACCGCGCCGGCCGTCGCGCTGGTCGCGGCCGTCGGTGCGGCGGCGGCCTGGCGCACCGGGGTCCGCCACTACCGGAGTACGGGGTCGTGAGCGACGACGTGATCGTGGTCGACGGGCTGCGCAAGGAGTTCACCGTCCGGGTGCGCACCGGCCGGCTGCGGCGGGAGAAGCGGCGGGTCACCGCCGTGGACGGGATCGACCTGCGGGTGGCCCGGGGCGAGATGCTCGGCTACATCGGGCCCAACGGTGCCGGCAAGTCGACGACGCTCAAGATGTTCACGGGCGTGCTGACGCCTTCCGCCGGCGAGGTACGCGTGTGCGGCCTGCGCCCGGTGGCCGAGCGGACCCGGCTCGCGCTGCGCGTCGGCGTGGTCTTCGGCCAGCGCTCGCAGCTCTGGTGGGACCTGCCGCTGGGCGACTCGTTCGCGCTGCTGCGGCACGTCTACCGGGTGCCGGCCGCCGCGCACGCCGCCCGGCTGCGCCGCTGCCGGAGCCTGCTCGACCTGGATCCGTTCCTGGACACCCCGGTAAGGCAGCTCTCCCTCGGGCAGCGCATGCGCGGCGAGCTGACCGCCGCGCTGCTGCACGGCCCGGAGGTGCTCTTCCTCGACGAGCCCACCATCGGCCTCGACGTGGTCAGCAAGCAGGCGGTCCGCGGCTTCCTCGGCGAGCTGGGCCGGGCCGGGGACACGACGCTGGTGCTCACCACGCACGACCTGGCCGACATCGAGCGGCTCTGCCGGCGCCTGGTGGTGGTCGACCACGGGCGGGTGGTGCACGACGGGTCGATCGCCGCGCTGCACGAGCGGTACGGGTCGCGCCGGCTGCTCGTCGCCGACCTGGACGCACCGCTGGCCGAGCCGCCGGTGCTGCCCGGCGCGCCGCTGCAACGGCAGGAGGCCGACGGGCACCGGCTGGTCTTCGCGTTGGAGTCGGCGGGGGTGGCCGAGGTGGTGGCGGCCCTGGCCGGGCTGGGCGCGCTGCGGGACGTCTCGATCGTCGAGCCGGACATCGAGGACGTGGTGGCCCGGCTCTACCGGAGCCGCTGACGCCGCCGCGAGGCCAGCCGCCGAGGCCGTGACGGCGACGGCCCCGTACCGCGCTGCGGTAGGGGCCGTCGGTGCGGCAGGCTCAGACCGGGTCGCCGATGTTTACCCGGGGCGCGGGGGCGCGCATCCGGCGGAACGTGATCGACCGCATGATGGCGTAGAGGTAGAGCGAGCCCATCCGCTGCCCGGTGTTCGGGAAACGCTCCCCGACCAGCTTGCGGATCTTGCGCGAGATCAGGAGCGAGTCGACCACCACACCCAGGGCGAGCGCGCCCCAGAGGATGTTGGAGACCAGGCGGACGACCGGCGGCATCGCGGCGTTCGAGCCGATCAGCACGATCAGCGCCCCACCGAAGAACCAGGTGCCGACCGTACGCCGGGAGTCGACCACGTTGCGGGCCAGCAGCCGCTCCGGGCCGCGGTCGCGGGGACCGCCCTCACGACGGAACTCCTCCGCCGCCTCGGCGCGCAGCTGGCGCTTGCGCTCCCGCTGCTCCTCCTTGGTCAACGGCTTGGTGGCCGCGGCCGGCCGACGGCCGGCGGTGGGCCGCTTCGGGGTGGCCTTGCCCAGCTCCTTCTTGCTCGGGGTGTAGCCCCGGGGCTGGGCAAGCGTGGACTCCTCGTCGGGGGTCACCGGGGTGACGGCCTCGTCGACGAGGTCGGAGGACTTGCGGCGAAACAGCGAGGGCACGCGGAAAGGGTAGCCAAACGACGGCGCCCGGTGCACATCGCGGTGCACCGGGCGCGTACGGGAGTGGTCGACGTTACGGGCGCTCGACGTGCGCGCCCAGGTCGGCCAGCTTCGCCTCGAAGTCCTCGTAGCCCCGGTTGATCAGGTCCACGCCGTAGACCCGGGAGGTGCCCTCGGCGGCCAGCGCGGCGATCAGGTGGCTGAAACCGGCCCGCAGGTCGGGGATGACCAGGTCGGCGGCGTGCAGCTTGCTCGGCCCCGCGATCACGGCCGAGTGCTTGAAGTTGCGCCGGCCGAAACGGCACGGCGTGCCGCCCAGGCAGTCCCGGTAGACCTGGATGTTGGCGCCCATCGAGTTGAGCGCCTCGGTGTAGCCCAGCCGCTGCTCGTAGACCGTCTCGTGGACGATGGACAGGCCCCGGGCCTGGGTGAGCGCCACCACCAGCGGCTGCTGCCAGTCGGTCATGAAGCCCGGGTGCACGTCGGTCTCCAGCGCCACGGCGTGCAGCTCGCCGCCCGGGTGCCAGAACCGGATCCCGCCCTCCTGGCCCGGGTCGCCCAGCTTCGGCGGCCGGGCGTCGGTGACCTCGTACTCGCCGCCGACGGAGCGGAAGATGTTCAGGAAGGTCATCATGTCGGCCTGCTGCGCGCCGAGCACCTCGACGTGGCCGCGGGTGGCCAGGGCCGCCGCCGCCCAGCTCGCCGCCTCGATCCGGTCCGGGATCGGTCGGTGCGTGTAGCCGTGCAGCTTCGGCACACCCTGGATCTCGATGACCCGGTCGGTGTGCACCTTGATGATCGCGCCCATCTTCTGCAGGATGCAGATCAGGTCGATGATCTCCGGCTCCACCGCGGCGTTGCGCAGCTCGGTGACGCCCTCGGCCATCACGGCCGTCAGCAGCACCTGCTCGGTCGCACCGACGCTCGGGTACGGCAGGGCGAACTTGGTGCCGTGCAGCCCGTTCGGCGCCGACAGGTGCAGCCCTTCCGGGGTCTTCTCGACCGTCGCACCGAACTCCCGCAGCGCCTGGAGGTGGAAGTCGATCGGGCGCGGCCCGATGTGGCAGCCCCCCAGGTCGGGGATGAAGGCGTGGCCGAGGCGGTGCAGCAGCGGCCCGCAGAAGAGGATCGGGATCCGGCTGGAGCCCGCGTGCACGTTGATCTGGTCCGTGCTGGCGCTCTCCACGTTCGCCGGGTCGAAGACGAGCTCGCCGTCCTCCCCGCCGTCGGTGACCTTGACCCCGTGCAGGCCGAGCAGGCCCCGGACCACCTCGACGTCGCGGATCTTCGGTACGTCGTACAGCCGGCTCGGGCTGTCACCCAGCAGGGCGGCGACCATCGCCTTCGAGACCAGGTTCTTCGCGCCGCGCACGCGGATCCGCCCTTCGAGCGGGGTACCTCCGTGTACGACCAGGACGTCGTCGGTCAACGCAACCTCCAGCGCGTCGGTGCTGCCGTGTTGATGGTGGGGCACACGATTGTCATCGCTACCCGGAATGCGGCCATGTCGAAACGGCCCGCGTGAGTCGTCGCACCGGCAGCATAGCCCTCGGTGACGATCATGGACCCGGTCACATCGTCCCTGAGGGTACTTATCGGTGATCGGGCCCTTTTCCGTGCCAATACGGCTACGGAGGGTGATCAGCCCGCTGCGGGCGGCGGGGTGTCGGCCCCGGGCAGGGCCAGCATCTTCTCCAGCGCCACCCGGGCGTGGTGCGCGGTGTCCGGGTCGACGGTGATCTGGTTGACCAGCCGGCCGGCCACCAGCTCCTCCAGCGCCCAGACCAGGTGGGGCAGGTCGATCCGGTTCATGGTCGAGCAGTAGCAGACGGCCTTGTCCAGGAACATGACCTGCTTGTCCGGGTGGGCCAGCGCGAGCCGGCGGACCAGGTTCAGCTCGGTGCCGACCGCCCAGGCCGAGCCGGCCGGGGCCGCCTCGATGGCCTTGATGATGTATTCCGTCGAACCGACGAAGTCGGCGGCGGTGACCACCTCGTGCCGGCACTCCGGGTGGACCAGCACGTTCACCCCCGGCACCCGCTCCCGCACGTCGTCGACGCTGTCCAGCGTGAAGCGGCCGTGCACCGAGCAGTGCCCGCGCCACAGGATCATCCGCGCGTCACGCAGCTGCTGCGGGGTGAGCCCGCCGTTGGGCTTGTGCGGGTCGTAGAGGACGCAGTCGTCCAGCGAGAAGCCCATCTCCAGCACCGCCGTGTTGCGACCCAGGTGCTGGTCGGGGAAGAAGAAGACCTTCGACCCCTGCTCGTACGCCCACTCCAGCGCCCGCTTCGCGTTCGACGAGGTGCAGACCACGCCGCCGTTGCGGCCGACGAAGCCCTTGATGTCCGCCGAGGAGTTCATGTACGTCACCGGGACGGTCTCCGCCGCGATGCCCAGTTCGGTGAGCACGTCCCAGGCGGTCTCGACCTGCGACAGCACCGCCATGTCCGCCATCGAGCAGCCGGCGGCCAGGTCGGGCAGGATGACCTTCTGCGCGTCCGAGGTGAGGATGTCGGCGCTCTCGGCCATGAAGTGCACGCCGCAGAAGACGATGTACTCCGCGTCGGGCCGGGCCGCCGCCTCGCGGGCCAGCTTGAACGAGTCACCGGTCACGTCGGCGAACTGGATCACCTCGTCGCGCTGGTAGTGGTGCCCCAGCACGAAGACCTTGCTGCCCAGCGCCGCCTTCGCCGCCGTCGCCCGGGCCACCAGGTCCGGGTCGCTGGGCGCCGGCAGGTCACCCGGACACTCGACGCCGCGCTCCGTGGCGGGGTCGCTGCCCCGGCCGAGCAGCAGCAGTGCCGTCGCGGTGTTGGAGGGTTCCACCCAGGTCGAAGTCACGTGCCCCATGGTCCCACAGTGCGGCCTCGGCGCAGCCTCCAGCGGTGTGTGCTGCCACACTGCTCGACATGCGCGTGCTGCTCTGTCCGGACAAGTTCGCCGGCACCCTGCCGGCCCCGCAGGTCGCCGATGCCGTGGCCACCGGCTGGCGGGAGGTCGCCCCCGGCGACGACCTGCTCGTGCGGCCCCTGTCGGACGGTGGGCCGGGCTTCATCGACGTGCTCTCCGACGCCCTCGGCGGACGCCGGATTCCGGTGCCGACCGTCGACCCGCTGGGCCGCCCGACGACCGGTGAGATCCTGCTCACCGACGGCGGTGCGACCGCCTGGCTGGAGAGCGCCCAGGCGTGCGGGCTGCACCTGCTCGACGCGGCCGAGCGGGACCCGAAGACCACCTCCTCGTACGGGCTGGGGGTGCTGGTGGCCGCCGCCCTGGAGGCCGGGGCCCGGACGGTCGTGATCGGGCTGGGCGGCTCCGGCACCAACGACGGCGGCGCGGGCATGCTCACCGCGCTCGGCGTGACCCCGCTGGACGCCACCGGCCAGGCACTGCCGTACGGCGGGGGCGCGCTCGGCGCGGCGGACGCCCTCGACGGCGCGCCCCGGCTGCGCGACGCCCGCCTGGTGGCCGCCACCGACGTGGACAACCCGCTGCTCGGGCTGCACGGGGCCAGCAACGTGTTCGGCCCGCAGAAGGGCGCCGACCGGGCCGACGTGCTGCTGCTCGACGCCGCGCTGGAGCGTTTCGCCGCCGTGCTGGAGCGGGACCTGCCCGGCTGCCCCGAACGGCTGGGCGCGCTGCCCGGCGGCGGCGCGGCCGGCGGGCTGGGCGCGGCCGTCCTGGCGCTGGGCGGGCACTGCGAGTCGGGCATCGGCCTGGTCACCCGGGCGATCGGGCTGGACGTCACCCTCGACGAGGTCGACCTGGTGATCACCGGGGAGGGCTCGTTCGACCACCAGTCGCTGCGCGGCAAGGTGGTGGCCGGGGTGGCCGGCGCCGCCCGGGACAGGGGCGTGCCCTGCGTGGTGGTCGCGGGCCGGGTGAGCACCGGGCGGCGGGAGGCCGGGGCGGCCGGGGTGACCGACGCGTACAGCCTGGTGGAGCACTTCGGGGGCGAGGAACGCGGCGGGCTGGCCGCCGCGATGGAGCGCCCGGCCGAGGGGCTGCGGGCGCTCGGCACCCGGCTCGCCCGGCAGTGGAGCCGCTGACCACGGCCGGTGCGGAGGCGCTCCGGGCGGCGGCCCTGGTCACGCCGGACGGGTGGGGCCGGCCGTGGCGGCGTACCATCGGATCTGGACCACACCGGGAATGGCTGGGCGACAGGAGATGTTGGCCAGTGCGTCCGGACCCAACCGCGCAGGGAGATTTCACGTGACCACGCCAGCGCAGACCGAGTCGACCGAGGCCAAGGCCCCCACGTCCGTCGTCCTCACCGACGTCGCGGCGCAGAAGGTCAAGGCCCTGATCGAGCAGGAGGGCCGCGACGACCTGCGGCTCCGGGTCGCCGTGCAGCCGGGTGGCTGCTCCGGCCTGCGGTACCAGCTCTTCTTCGACGAGCGGTCGCTCGACGGTGACGTCGTCACCGACTTCGACGGTGTCGAGGTCGTCGTCGACCGGATGAGCGCCCCCTACCTGGCCGGCGCCACCATCGACTTCGCCGACCGGATCGACGCCCAGGGCTTCACCATCGACAACCCCAACGCGGGCAACTCCTGCGCCTGCGGTGACTCGTTCAGCTGAGCCAGACCTCCGCTGACCACGGCGGGGCCGTCCTCCGGGGCGGCCCCGCCGTCGTCTTCCGGTCGGAAACGAGCCGTCGGGAAGATGACCCGGGGCCGACCGACCGGTCATCCTGAGGGGGCCGGGCCGGTAGGCTGACCGGCGCCCTGCTCCCGACCCCGAGGGTTGACATGAAGATCGCCGTGACCGGCTCGATCGCCACCGACCATCTGATGAGCTTCCCCGGTCGCTTCGCCGACCAGTTCATCGCCGACCAGTTGCACAAGGTCTCGCTCTCCTTCCTGGTGGACGACCTGGTGCTGCGGCGTGGTGGGGTGGCGGCCAACATCGCCTTCGGCATGGGGCAGCTCGGCCTGCGCCCGGTCCTGGTCGGCGCGGTCGGCGCGGACTTCGCCGACTACCGCTCCTGGCTGGAGCGGCACGGCGTCGACTGCGACTCGGTGCACATCAGCGAGGTGGCGCACACCGCCCGGTTCGTCTGCACCACGGACACCGACATGTGCCAGATCGCCTCGTTCTACGCCGGGGCGATGAGCGAGGCGCGCAACATCGAGCTGGCGCCGGTGGCCCGCCGCCTCGACGGGCTGGACCTGGTCCTGGTCGGCGCGAACGACCCGGAGGCGATGCTGCGGCACTCCGCCGAGTGCCGGGAGCGCGGCTACCGGTTCGCCGCCGACCCGTCCCAGCAGCTCGCCCGCATGGACGGCGAGGACGTCGTCGGGCTGATCGAGGGCGCCGAGTACCTGATGACCAACGACTACGAGAAGTCGCTGCTGCAGAGCAAGGCCGGGCTGACCGACGCGCAGCTGCTCGACCGGGTCAAGGTGCGGGTCACGACGCTGGGCAAGGACGGGGTGGAGATCGCCGGGCGGGACTTCGACCCGATCCACGTGCCGATCGCGCGGGAGACCCAGGCGGTCGACCCGACCGGCGTCGGCGACGGGTTCCGGGCCGGCTTCTTCACCGCCCTCTCGTGGGGGCTCGGGCTGGAGCGGGCTGCCCAGGTCGGCTCCCTGCTCGCCACGCTGGTGCTGGAGACCGTCGGCACCCAGGAGTACGAGGTCCGCCGCGACCTGTTCGTCAAGCGCCTGGCCGAGTCGTACGGCGACGTCGCCGCCGAGGACGTCCGCCCGCACCTCGTGCCGTGACGTGACACCGGCGCTGGTCGCGTCGCCGGGGCCGCCGGGGGTGGTGAGGAACACCCCCCGGCGGCACGCCGGGAACGGCGACGTGGTGCGGGTCGGGCCCCGCGCCACCCGGGTCAGTGGCGGCGGCGGACGTCGAAGGCGGGGCCGTCCGGGCCGGTGACCGTGCCGAGGAACTCGTGGCCGCGCATCCGGCACCAGGCCGGGATGTCCACCGCCGCGGCCGGATCGTCGGCGAGCACCCGCACCACCGTGCCGACGGGCAGCTCGGGCAGCCGCCGGGCCGCCGCGATCACCGGCAGCGGGCAGCGCTGACCGCGGCAGTCGAGGATCTCCGCCGGCGCCGTCACAGCCCCACCACCCCGGCCTCGGCGCGCAGTCGCGCCACGACGCCGGGCAGTTCGGTGAGGAACCTCTCGACGTCGGCCTCCGTCGTCTCCCGGTGCAGCGAGACCCGGACGTTGCCGTGCGAGAGCACCCCCATCGCCTCCAGCACGTGCGACGGCCGCAGCGTCGACGACGTGCACGAGGAGCCCGAGGAGACGGCGAACCCGCGCCGGTCGAGCGCGTGCAGCAGGGCCTCGCCGTCGACGTAGAGGCAGGAGAAGGTCACCAGGTGCGGCAGGCGGTGGTCGGGGTCACCCACCACCTCCACGTCGGGCACCTCGGCCGCCACCCGGTCCCGGATCCGGGCCACCAGCGGCGCCAGCCGGGCCGCCTCGGCCGCCGCGTCGGCCGCCGCCGCGCGCAGGCTCGCCGCCGCCGCCACCACCGCCGGCAGGTTGAGCGTGCCCGGCGTACGCCCGGCCTCCCGCTCGTCGGCCGGCCAGGGCGACTCCCAGCGGGTGCCCTTGCGCACGACCAGCA
>NZ_WAAS01000230.1:0-10430 GCF_008806585.1 Micromonospora sp. AMSO12t | reverse complement strand
CCGGCTCCCGCTCCGAGGCCTTCCGGGCGGCCGGGCGGCCGGGGGTGCGGTTCAGGCCACCAGGCCGGCGCGGAAGCCGGCCGCCACCGCGTGCGCGCGGTCCCGCGCGCCGAGCTTGCGGAACAGCCGCCGGGCGTGGGTCTTCACGGTGTCCTCCGAGACGAACAACTCCCGGCCGATCTCGGCGTTGCTCTTGCCCTCCGCCATGCCCAGCAGCACCTGGAGTTCGCGTTCGGTGAGCCCGACCTGGGACCGGCCGCCGCGCGGGCCGGGCCCGGACCGCCGACCGGAGGGCGTGGCCTCGGCCGGCTCGTCGGCGGGCTCGGCCGGGTCGTCGCCGCGCTGCGACGGCACCACCGTCGGGGTGCCGCCCGGGCCGTCGGGGGCCGTCGCCTGCCAGCCGGGTCCCGGTTCGGCCGGCGGCCGGCCGGCCGGGCCGGTACGGGCGGGACCGCCGACCGCCGCGGTGTCCCGGGCCGGGTCGGTGGCCGGGCGTCGGGCTGCCCGGCCGGGCGAGGAGAGCAGCAGCAGGGCCTTGGCCACCGCGCTGGTCAGGTCCTGGTCGACGCCCTGGATGAGGCCCCGGGCACCCGCGCTGATGGTGGCCGCGGCGGCCTCCGACTCCTCCGTGCCGAGCAGCAGCACGGAGGCCTGCGGCGCGCGGGCGAGCACCCGCCGGACGAAGCCCGCGCTGTCCGGCCGGGTGAGGGCCGTGTCCGCGAGCACCACGTCGGCCGGGCGCTCGGCCAGCCGCAACATCACCTCGGGATCGGAGACGGCCGTCCGCACCACGGCGGACAGCCCGAGCCGTGCCGCCGCGGACGCCAGATGCTGCGCCGCGAGCGGTGTCCGAACGCACACGAGAACCGTACGCACAGTGGTCTCCTCTCCGTCCAGAAGCAGACCATGACCGGGTCGGGTCGCGAGGGGGTTCGGGCAATCCTCCGAACTTTTCCGACAAGTGGGGCATATGCCGCTAGTTGCCGGAAGTTTTCGATCACAGGTGTGTGAGCCGGCGACGGCCCGGGTACGGAGGTCCCAGGCCGGAAACGGCGCGCCTGCGCGGACCGTCGCCCGGACGCCGATTCACCAGGATCTGCGCGGTGCCGCGCGGGAGGAGGGGTGCTGATGTCGAACGTACGCAGACTGCCCGGACCCATCGTCGACCTCTGGGACTGGCAGCGGCTCGGTGCCTGCCGGGGCCGGGACAGCGCGCAGTTCTTCCACCCGGACGGCGAGCGTGGCTCGTCCCGCCTGCGCCGGGAGTCCGGCGCGAAGGCCGTCTGCCGCGCCTGCCCGGTACGGGCCGAGTGCGCCGCCCACGCCCTCGCCGTACGCGAGCCGTACGGCGTCTGGGGCGGCTTCAGCGAGTCGGAGCGGCTGCGGTTGCTCGCCGTCGGCTGGGAGGACCTGGCCGACCGCCGGCAGAGCCGGGTCGACGTGGCCCGGCTGGAGGCCCGCCTGGGCCAGCCGCACCGGTCGACCGTCCCCGCCCAGCGCAAGATCGCCTGAGCCGGCAACCTCCGCGATAGACCACACCGACGCCGCGTCCCCGCCGGGGACGCGGCGTCGCGGCGTTCCCGCCCGGGTTCACGAGGCACCGGCCGGCCGACGGTCACGCCCCCGGCCCGCTGAAAGGCGTCGGGGCGCACCGCCACACGGACGGTGCGCCCCGACTGGGCGTACGGCGAGGGTCAGAAGCCCGGGCCGTGCTGGTGGCCGTGGCCGTGGCTGTGGCCGTGCCCACCGGCGGCGGCCGGCTCGGCCTTCTCCGGCTTCTCCACCACGAGGCTCTCCGTGGTGAGCAGCAGGCCGGCGATCGACGCCGCGTTGGTGACCGCGTTGCGGGTCACCTTCACCGGGTCGACGATGCCGGACTTCGCCAGGTCGACGTACTCGCCGGTGGCGGCGTCGAGGCCGTGGCCCCACTCCTTGCCGGCGACCTTCTGCACCACGACGTAGCCGTCGTGGCCGGCGTTCTGGGCGATCCAGCGCAGCGGCTCGACCAGCGACTTGCGCACGATCGAGACGCCGACCTTCTCGTCCCCGGTGAAGCCGAGGTCGTCGTCGAGCGCCGGCAGGATCTGCACCAGGGCGGCGCCGCCGCCGGGGACGGTGCCCTCCTCGACCGCGGCCTTGGTGGCGGCGATCGCGTCCTCGATGCGGTGCTTGCGCTCCTTCATCTCGACCTCGGTCGCGGCGCCGACCTTGATGACCGCGATGCCGCCGGACAGCTTGGCCAGCCGCTCGGCGAGCTTCTCCCGGTCCCAGTCGGAGTCCGAGGCCTCGATCTCCTTGCGGATCTGCGCGACCCGGTCGGCGACCTCGCTCGACTTGCCGCCGCCGTCGACGACCGTCGTGTTCTCCTTGTCGACCACCACGCGCCGGGCGGTGCCGAGCACCTCCAGGCCCACCTGGTCGAGCTTGTAGCCCAGCTCGGGCGCGACCAGCTCGGCGCCGGTGAGGATCGCCATGTCCTGGAGCATCGCCTTGCGCCGGTCACCGAAGCCGGGGGCCTTGACCGCGCAGACCTTGAGGGTCTTGCGGATCGAGTTGACCACCAGCGTCGACAGCGCCTGGCCGTCGACGTCCTCGGCGATGATCAGCAGCGGCTTGCTGTTCTGGAGGACCTTCTCCAGCAGCGGCAGCAGCTCCTCGATCGCCGAGATCTTCTGGGTCGTGATCAGGATGTACGGGTCCTCCAGGACCGACTCCTGCGACTCCATGTCGGTGACGAAGTTGGGCGAGATGAAGCCCTTGTCGAACTGGAGACCCTCGGTCACGTCCAGCTCGGTGTGCAGGGCGGAGCCCTCCTCGACGGTGATGACACCGTCGCGGCCGACCCTCTCCATCGCCTCGGCGATCAGCTCGCCGATCGTGGCGTCCTGCGCGGAGATCGTCGCGACGTGCGCGATCGACTTCTTGTCGGCGACCTCGACCGCGCGGCCGAGCAGCGCCTCGGAGACCTTGGCGGCCGCCGCGTCGATGCCCCGCTTGAGGCCGGCCGGGTTGGCGCCGGCCGTGACGTTGCGCAGGCCCTCGCGGACCATCGCCTGGGCCAGCACGGTGGCGGTGGTGGTCCCGTCGCCGGCGACGTCGTTGGTCTTGGTCGCCACCTCCTTGACCAGCTGCGCACCGAGGTTCTCGTAGGGGTTGGTGAGCTCGATCTCCTTGGCGATGGTCACGCCGTCGTTGGTGATCGTGGGCACACCGAACTTCTTGTCCAGGACGACGTTGCGCCCGCGCGGGCCGAGGGTGACCTTGACCGCGTCCGCGAGGGCGTTGACACCGTGCTCGAGCAGGTGCCGGGCGTCGTCCGAGAAGCTCAGGATCTTCGCCATGAATGTCCCTTCGAAGCGACGTCGCCCCGGCCCGGCGAGCCGGACCGGGGCGACGACACTGATCGGTTGCTTACTTCTCGATGACCGCGAGGACGTCGCGGGCGGAGAGCACCAGGTACTCCTCGCCGGCGTACTTGACCTCGGTGCCGCCGTACTTCGAGTAGAGGACGGTGTCGCCGACCTTCACGTCGACCGGCACGCGGTTGCCCTTGTCGTCGATCCGGCCCGGGCCGACAGCGAGGACGGTGCCCTCCTGCGGCTTCTCCTTGGCGGTGTCGGGGATCACGATGCCGGAGGCGGTGGTGGTCTCGGCCTCGTTCGCCTGGACCACGATGCGGTCCTCGAGCGGCTTGATCGCAACCTTGGTCGCGGTAGTCACGGGCATACCCTCCCGGGTACTTGGTTTCGTTACCGGCCGGCATGCCGACCAGCGTCAATCTGCCACATGCCACCGGGCGGGGCCGTCGTCGCGGGTGCCGGTCCGCCTGGCGTTCAGCAGCCGGACCATGGGGCCCGGAAGCTGGCACCCTCGGGGTGAGAGTGCTAATCGCAGGTTATTCCTCGGCTAGCACTCCGTCAAGGAGAGTGCCAACCCGCCGGCCGGCGCGTCGGGTCCGCCGACCACAATGAACGGGTGGATCTCGACCAACTCGCCGCCCTGCGTACGCCCGAGGGGTCGGCCGCGCTCGCCGCCGCCGCGCGGGTGGCCGGCGGTGATCCGCTGACCGCGGCGGCCGCGCTCCGCTCTACGGGGCTGCCGGCCGACCTGGCGTCGGCCGCCCTCACCCAGGCCGAGCTGCGCCGCCGGGCAGTCGGCAAGTTCGGGCCGGCGGCGGCCGGGATGTTCCTCACCCGGGCCGGGCTGGAGCAGGCCACGCGGGGCGTCGTCGCGGCACGGCGGGCCGAGCGGCTGCGGGCCGCCGGGGTGCGCGTCCTCGCCGACCTCGGCTGCGGCCTCGGCGCGGACGCGCTCGCCGCCGCCCGCGCCGGCATCCGGGTGTACGGCGTGGAGGCCGACCCGCTGACCGCCGCGATGGCCGCCGCGAACGCCGAGGCGGCCGGGCTGGCCGAGCTGTTCACGGTGGAGTGTGGCGACGCCACGGCGTTCGACGTGGACCGGGTCGACGGGGTGTTCTGCGACCCGGCGCGCCGGAAGGCGGGCACCGGGCGGCGGATCTTCGACCCGAACGCCTACTCGCCGCCCTGGGACTTCGTCGTCGGGCTGGCGGAGCGGGTGCCGCACACCGTCGTGAAGGTGGCGCCCGGCATCGACCACGCGCTGGTCCCGGCGAGCGCCGAGGCGGAGTGGGTGAGCGTCGACGGCGACCTGGTCGAGGCGGCCCTGTGGTGCGGCGAGCTGGCGCAGGTCCCCCGCCGCGCCACCCGGCTGCACGGCAAGGAAGGGCCCCCTGTCGACGCCTCCGGCAGCGGAAGGGTCCCCTGCTGGCAGTTGACGGGCTCCGGGGACGCCGAAGCACCGGTCGGCCCGGCGCGCCGCTTCCTGTACGACCCCGACCCGGCGGTGGTCCGCGCGCACCTGGTCGCGGAGCTGGCCGAGACGCTGGGCGCGACGCTGGCCGACCCGAGCATCGCCTACCTCTACGCGGACGCGCCGACGCCGACGCCGTTCGCCCGCTGCCTGGAGGTCACCGACGTGCTGCCGTTCTCGCTCAAGCGGCTGCGGGCGCTGCTGCGGGAGCGCCGGGTCGGGCGGGTGGAGATCCTCAAGCGCGGGTCCGCCCTGGAGCCGGAGAAGCTCCGCCGGGACCTGCGGCTGACCGGGGGCGAGGCGGCCAGCCTGGTGCTGACCCGGGTCGCCGGGGCGCCGACGGTGCTGGTCTGCCGGCCGGTCGGGTAGCGCGCGGGGGCGTCCGGCCTTTTCGGCTCGCGGGTCGTACGGGGCCGGGTTAGCTTGGCCGTCATGGCGGGACAGGGCACTCCGGCGACCGCGCTGCTGACGAAGCGGAAGATCGCCCACAGCACCCATCCGTACGACGTCTCCCCGGACGCGCCCCACTACGGCGCGCTGGTCGCGGCGGCCCTGGGGGTGCCGCCGGAGCGGGTCTTCAAGTCGCTGGTCGCCGAGGTCGACGGCGCGCTGACGGTGGCGGTCGTGCCGGTCACCGGCGAGCTGGACCTCAAGGCGCTCGCGGCGGCGGTCGGCGGCAAGCGGGCCGCCATGGCCGACCGGGCGGTCGCCGAACGGGCCACCGGCTACGTGCGCGGCGGGATCAGCCCGCTCGGCCAGCGCCGGCGGCTGCCCACGGTGCTCGACTCGTCGGCGCTCGACCATCCCACCGTCTACGTCTCGGCGGGCCGGCGCGGGCTTCAGCTCCAGCTCGCCCCGAAGGATCTCGTCGCCCTCACCGGGGCGGTCACGGCCCCGCTGTCGGCCCGCTGAGCTGCGCCGCTCCCGTCAGCCACGAGAGAGCGCTCCCCGATGGACGACGGCCGGGTGTCAGGGACGTTGCTGAATTGTTACTGCCGACAACAAACTCGCCACCTCGGCGCTCTTGTGCCCACGGCGCGAACCGGAATACGTTGCCGGACACAACAAACCAACATCATCCCCCACCCCCGAAAGGACCCTGCTGATGCGCAAGGGCTTCCTCACCTTCGCCGCTGTGGGCCTGCTGGCCGCCGGCGGCCTGACCGCCTGCGGCGACGACTCCGGTTCCGATGCCGGCGGCTCCACCGAGAAGAAGCCGAAGATCGGCGTGATCCTTCCGGACAGCAAGTCCTCCGCCCGCTGGGAGGGCGCGGACCGAAAGTTCCTGACGGAGGCGTTCCAGGCGGCCGGCGTCGACTTCGACATCCAGAACGCCCAGGGCGACAAGACGGCGTTCCAGACCATCGCCGACCAGATGATCACCAACGGCGTGACCGCCCTGATGATCGTCAACCTGGACTCCGGCACCGGCAAGGCCGTCCTCGACAAGGCGAAGTCCCAGGGCGTGGCGACCATCGACTACGACCGGCTCACGCTGGGCGGCTCGGCCACCTACTACGTCAGCTTCGACAACGAGGTCGTCGGCAAGCTCCAGGGCGAGGGCCTGAGCAAGTGCCTGACCGACAAGGGCGCCAAGAACCCGGTGGTGGCGTACCTCAACGGCTCCCCCACCGACAACAACGCCACCCTGTTCAAGAACGGGTACGACTCGGTGCTCAAGCCGAAGTTCGACTCGAAGGAGTACACCAAGGGCCCGGACCAGAACGTGCCGGAGTGGGACAACACCCAGGCGGCCACGATCTTCGAGCAGATGCTGACCCAGCAGCGGGGCAAGATCGACGGCGTGCTCGCCGCCAACGACGGCCTCGGCAACGCGGCCATCTCGGTGCTGAAGAAGAACAAGCTCAACGGCAAGGTCCCGGTGACCGGCCAGGACGCCACCCCGCAAGGCCTGCAGAACATCCTCTCCGGCGACCAGTGCATGACCGTCTACAAGGCGATCAAGGAGGAGGCGAAGGCCGCCTCGGACCTGGCCATCGCGGTCGCCAAGGGTGAGAAGAAGGAGACCGGCCAGACGGTCAAGGACCCGGAGGGCGGCCGGGACGTCCCGTCGGTCCTGCTGACCCCGAAGCTGATCTTCAAGGAGAACGTCAAGGACGTCATCGCCGACGGCTTCGTCACCAAGGACGAGGTCTGCGCCGGGGCGTACGCCAAGCTCTGCGCCGACGCCGGCATCAGCTGACCCGTACCCGATTCCACGCGCACGCCGCCCGGCACGGACCCTGTGCCGGGCGGCGGTTCGCGCCGGACGGGATCCGAGACCTCCCCTCCACCTGAAGGAGCCCCCGTGTCCGCAACCCCCCTGCTGGAACTACGCGGGATCGACAAGAGCTTCGGTCCCGTCCAGGTCCTGCGCGACGTCGCCTTCACCGCCCACCCGGGCGAGGTGACCGCGCTGGTCGGCGACAACGGCGCCGGCAAGTCGACCCTCGTCAAGTGCATCAGCGGCATCCACCCCACCGACGCCGGCGAGTTCCGCTTCGACGGCCGACCGGTGACCATCAACAGCCCCCGCGACGCCGCCGCGCTCGGCATCGAGGTCGTCTACCAGGACCTCGCGCTCTGCGACAACCTCGACATCGTGCAGAACATGTTCCTCGGCCGGGAGAAGCGCAGCGGCATCGTGCTCGACGAGCCGACCATGGAGCAGATGGCCGCCGACACCCTCGCCGGGCTCAGCGTACGGACCGTGAAGTCGCTGCGGCAGCACGTCTCCAGCCTCTCCGGCGGCCAGCGCCAGACCGTCGCGATCGCCAAGGCCGTGCTCTGGAACAGCAAGCTCGTCATCCTCGACGAGCCGACCGCCGCGCTGGGCGTCGCGCAGACCGCCCAGGTGCTCGAACTGGTCCGCCGGCTCGCCGACAACGGCCTCGCCGTGGTGCTCATCTCGCACAACATGAACGACGTCTTCGCCGTCTCCGACCGGATCGCCGCGCTCTACCTCGGCCAGATGGTCGCCCAGGTGAAGACCACCGACATCACCCACTCGCAGGTGGTCGAGCTGATCACCGCCGGTCGCTCCGGCGGGCTCGGGCTCGCCGCCGAGCCGACCAACGGCGGCAACGGGAACGGCGCAGGGCCGGCCGGCAGCAACTCAGGAGGCGTCCGATGACCACCACCGTCGTGCACAAGGACGGCCCGGCGGCCGTCACACCGCCGGCCACCCTCGCCAGCCACGTCCGCAACTACGTCGGTCGGGTCCGTGGCGGCGACATCGGGGCGCTGCCCGCCGTACTCGGCCTGGTCGTGCTCTGCACGGTCTTCTCGATCATGCAGCCGACGTTCCTCAGCGCCGGCAACTTCGCCAACCTGTTCACCCAGGGCGCCGCGGTCACGCTGATCGCCATGGGGCTGGTCTTCGTCCTGCTGCTCGGCGAGATCGACCTCTCCGCCGGCTTCGCCAGCGGCGTCTGCGCCGCCATCCTCGCCAACGTGGTCACCGTGCTCGGCTACCCGTGGTACGTGGCCGTGATCGCCGCGATCGTCACCGGCGTGGCGATCGGCACCACCCTCGGCTTCCTCGTCGCGAAGATCGGCATCCCGTCGTTCGTGGTGACCCTCGCCGGGTTCCTCGCCTTCCAGGGCATCGTGCTGATGCTGATGGAGGAGGGCGCCAACATCTCGGTGCGCGACGAGGTGCTGGTGGCCATCGCCAACCGCAACCTCCCGCCCGTCCTGGGCTGGCTGCTGGCCGCGGTGGCGGTCGCCGGCTACGCGGCCGTGCAACTGCTCCGGCACCGTACGCGGGTCGCCCGGGGTCTGGTCACCGACCCGATCGCGGTGGTCTTCGCCCGCATCGGCGGGCTGGCGCTCGTCCTCGGCGTCGCGGTCTTCATCCTCAACCTGGAGCGCAGCCGCAACGTCGTGATCAGCTCGCTCAAGGGCGTGCCGATCGTGGTGCCGATCATCGCGGTGCTGCTGGTCTTCTGGACCTTCGTGCTCCAGCGCACCAGCTACGGCCGGCACGTCTACGCGGTGGGCGGCAACAAGGAGGCGGCGCGCCGCGCCGGCATCAACGTGGACCGCATCCGCATCTCGGTCTTCGTGATCTGCTCCTCGATGGCGGCCGTCGGCGGCATCGTCGCCGCCAGCCGGGCCAACTCGGTGGACCCCAACACAGGCGGCAGTGATGTACTGCTCTACGCGGTCGGCGCGGCCGTCATCGGAGGCACCAGCCTCTTCGGCGGCAAGGGCCGGGTGCTGGACGCCGTCCTCGGTGGCGCGGTCGTCGCGGTCATCGACAACGGGATGGGCCTGATGGGATACAGCTCGGGGGTGAAGTACGTGGTCACCGGCGTGGTGCTGCTGCTCGCCGCGAGCGTGGACGCGTTCTCCCGCCGGCGTTCCACCGCCACCGGCAACCGCTGACCGCGGCACCGGAAGTGACGACGGCGATGCGCGCAGGACCGAGCCAGGACGAGATCCGCCGGCAGAACCTGGGCGCGTTGCTGCGGTACGTGCACGTGCACGGGGCCACCACCCGTGCCGAGCTCACCACCACGCTGGGGCTCAACCGCAGCACCATCGGCGCGCTGACCGCCGACCTGGCCGGCGCCGGGCTGGTCAGCGAGGGGACGCCGAAGGAGACCGGTCGGGCCGGGCGACCGTCGCTGGTCGTCCGGCCCGAGTCGGACCGGGTGCACGCGTACGCGTACAGCATCGAGGTGGACCGGCTGCGCGCCGCGCGGATCGGTCTCGGCGGCGCGGTGCTCGACCGCCGGGAGCTGGACCGCCCCCGGGGTCTGACCGCCGCGGAGGCCGCCCCGCTGCTGGCCGGGGCGGTCAAGGACATGCAGCAGAGCGCGCCGGCGGACGCCGTCTGCGTCGGCGCGGGCGTCGCGGTCTGCGGCATGGTCCGCCGCGACGACGGGCTGGTCCGGCTGGGCCCGACCACCGGATGGGTGGACGAGCCGATCGGCGCGGCGCTCGGCGCCGAGCTGGGCTGCGACGTGCCGGTCACGGTCGGCAACGTGGCCGACGTGGCGGCCTTCGCCGAGCACGCCCGGGGCGCGGCGGCCGGCTGTGACAACGTCATCTACCTGTACGGGGACGTGGGCGTCGGCGCCGGCATCATCGCCGGTGGGCGGCGGCTGACCGGGCACGGCGGCTACGGCGGCGAGGTCGGCCACATGGTGGTCGTCCGCGACGGCGCGCCCTGCGAGTGCGGCTCCCGGGGCTGCTGGGAGACCGAGATCGGCGAGCACGCGCTGCTGCGCGCGGCCGGCCGCTCCGACGCGCGGGGCCGCGACGCGCTGCTGGCCGTCTTCGACGCCGCCGACCGTGGCGACCTGCGGGCGCAGACGGCGGTACGCCAGGCCGGCGACTGGCTCGGCTTCGGGGTCGCCAACCTGGTGAACATCTTCAACCCGGAGATGGTCATCTTCGGCGGCGGCATGCGGGACCTCTACCTCGCGGCGGCGGCCCAGGTCCGCAGCCGGCTCAACTCGATGGCCCTGCCCGCCTGCCTGGAGCACGTCCGGCTGCGCACCCCGAAGCTCGGGGACGACGCGGCGCTGATCGGCGCCGCCGAACTGGCCTTCGAACGCCTGCTGGCGGACCCCCTCGACGTCGGCTGACCG
>NZ_WAAS01000229.1:0-10546 GCF_008806585.1 Micromonospora sp. AMSO12t | reverse complement strand
TGATCATGGCGAGATCGTAGGCGGTCGACGGTCGACCGATCAGCCGCCGCCGACCACGTCGCAGGGGTGGGTGTCGCCCGGGTCGTACGGCGTGTCCGCCAACTCGACGGCCTGGGAGTGCTCCAGGGCGAAGTAGACGTGGGCGCAGCGCGGCTCCACCGTGACCGCGTCGCCCGCCTCGATCGTCAGCTCGGTCCGCTCGCCGGAGTCCAGGTCGCGGAACACCGCCCGGAGCCGCCCGCTGATGACGTACAGCGTCTCCGTCTTGTGGGCGTGGTAGTGGTTGCCGCGCGGCCGGGCGGCATCCGGCCGGAACTCCAGGTACGCCAGGAAGCGGTAGGTGCCGCCGTTGACGATCTGGGCCAGCTCGCCGGCCGGCGACTGGATCCGACCGCCACCTTCCGGGATCGGCGGTGACGTCACCGGAAGCCGGCGGAGGCGTACCTTCTGCACCGCCCGATCGTAGGTCCCGCCCGGCACCGCCCGGCCCGCGACGCGCGCAACCCGCACCGGCGGCGTCAGCGGTGCCGCCTGCCCAGCCGCCAGCCCGCCGCCGTCCAGCACGCCCCCCAGAGCAGGAAGAACGGCGACCACAGCAGCAGGTCCCACCACGCCAGGTCGCGGGCCAGGGCGGCGTGCCCGACCGGCGGCGGCCGGACGCCGGTCAGCAGCAGCGCGTCACCGATGAGGCCGTGCCCCAGCACCCCGACCGCACGGGCGATCATGAGGATGCCGAGCGTCCAGGCGACCGCCAGCAGCAGCCGGCGCGGCAGGGCCGCCGGCCAGGGGCGCAGGGTGGCCAGCGCGACCACGACGCCGACGACCGCGGCGGCGGCCAGCACCCAGTGGCTCGCCACGAACAGCGGATCACGGGCGAGGAGCCGTTCGCGCAGCTCCGGCGGGAGCGGATCCTTGTCGGCCAGCGCGTTTGCCCCCAGCGCCTGCGCGAGCTTCATCGCCCCGTAGGCCGACGCGCATGCCGCCGCGCCGTACGCGCCCACCCGCGCCCGGTCAGTGCGCGGCACGTCTCGTCACCACCACGTAGGACCGGATCATCGCCACGAGCAGCCCGATCATGACGAGCCCGAGGACCCCGTGGTACCACTGCCAGCCCACGCCGAGGCCCACGAACCCGTCCACCACCATGATCGTCGCGCCGGCCCCGACGGCCAGCAGCATGCCCGCCAGCGCCAGCAGCATCAGGGGCCTCGGCACCCGCCGCCCCGGCGCCGTGACCGTGGCGAGGGCGAGGCAGGCGCCCGCCATCCCCGACGCGGTCGCCGACCACTGCGCGGTCGCCACCCCCATCACGTCGCGGGCGTAGCGTTCGTGCTCGGCGGCCGGGACGACCGGGCCGCCCGGGAAACCGAGCCGGGATTCGAGGGCGAAGGCGGCCTTGCCCACGGCGTACGCGAGGAAGAGCACCGCCACCGCGTAGGCCGGCCATCGCCGCGCACCGGAAGAAGCATCCATGCTCCCGACGCTAGGCCCGACGGACCCCGCGCCGACTCCCGAGCGCGAGGGGACGCCCTCCCCCGTGGGAGGGAGCGCGGGCGGCCGCGCGGCCGCTGCGGCGGTGGTGGCAGGGGCGGCGGTGACGTGCAGAGGGCTGGCCGGTGGCACGTGCGGGCGCGCCTCCATCGGTGATCATCGCGGCGTGGAGGCGCGCCCTACCGACAGCGTCGGCCGTGGAGCGGATCCCGTGCGACCCGCTCCAGTTGCCAATATTCCGTAGTTGCCAAGAGTTTGCAATAAGGCATACTGATCGGAAGATCGTTCACTCGCGAAAGGGTCCCCATGGCCGTCTACAAGCTCCCCGACATGCCCTACGACTACGGGGCGCTGGAACCCGCCATGAGCGGTCAGATCCTGGAGCTGCACCACAGCAAGCACCACGCGGCGTACGTCAAGGGCAGCAACGACGCCCTCGACCAGCTCGCCGAGGCCCGCGACAAGGGCGACTACTCGGCGCTGGTCGGCCTGGAGAAGACCCTGGCCTTCAACCTCTCCGGGCACGTCCTGCACTCGATCTTCTGGAACAACCTCTCCCCCGATGGCGGCGACCGCCCCGACGGCGAGCTGGCCGCCGCCATCGGCGAACACTTCGGCTCGTTCGACGGCTTCGCCGGGCAGCTCTCCGCCGCCACGAAGAGCGTGCAGGGCTCCGGGTGGGGCGTCCTGGCGTGGGAGCCGCTGGCGCAGCGCCTCATCGTCGAACAGGTCTACGACCACCACGGCAACGTCGGGCACGGCTCCACGCCGATCCTGGTCTTCGACGCCTGGGAACACGCCTACTACCTCCAGTACAGGAACGTGCGCCCGGACTACGTCGACCGCCTCTGGGACCTGGTCGACTGGGCCGACGTCACCCGACGCTTCGACGCCGCGCGGGCCGCCGGCAACCCGCTCACCGTGACGCCCTGATCCGGCCGACCGCTGACCGGGTCGTGCTCCCGCTACCGTTCCCACCATGACGGTGGTGCGCTCGATCCTGCTGTTCCTGCTCGCCGCGCTCGCCGAGATCGGCGGGGCCTGGCTCGTGTGGCAGGGCTGGCGCGAGCACCGGGGGCTGCTGTGGGTGGCGGCGGGGGTCGTCGCCCTCGGCCTCTACGGCTTCGTCGCCACCTTCCAGCCCGACCCGAACTTCGGCCGGATCCTGGCCGCCTACGGCGGCGTCTTCGTCGCCGGCTCCCTCGCCTGGGGCATGGTCGTCGACAAGTTCCGCCCCGACCGCTACGACGTCGTCGGCGCGGCCATCTGCCTGGTCGGGGTCGCCATCATCATGTACGCCCCCCGCAGCGGCTGAGATGACGGTGACTGCCACCTTCGGCGACGCGCCAGCCACCTGCGTGACGGCGGTCGCTCACCCTCAGTGCGGTGACCGCGTCTCCGGAACCCGGGGAGGGCAGTCGACGGACACCGGGGCGATCTCGCGGGGCCCGCTGCTCTGTCGTGTGACGTCGAAACGGACGCAGATGTTGTAGTGCGTCTCCTCGCCGAGCCAGGTGTCCGAGGCGGCGCCCACCATCGCCACCTCCACCCTGGCCAGTAGGCCCACGCCGTGATCGTCAGGATCGTGGACCGACGAGGCGAGCTGCTCGCCCCCGGTCAGGGCGACGAGCCGGTCGAGCACCGACTCGTTGCTCGCCCAGCCGCTCAGGCTGTGCGAGTCGGTCGCCCACGCCTCGGTCTCGTGGGCGATCTGCCCGGCCCTCTCCAGGACGCGGTCCCGGGCCACGTCGTGGCCCGAGCGGGCGCAGCCGACGCAGGACAGTGCGACGAGGCAGGCCAGCAGACCACCGCGCCCGACGTTGCCTGTCGCCCGCCGCAGGGCCGAACCGAATGCCTGTCGACCACCGCTGTGCCGTGACATGACGTAAGGAGATCAGCGATCCCGTCGTCAGGCATCCGTCCGGGTACTCAGAAGAAGCAGCGTCCCGCCATGCGCGACCCCACGGTCGGCATCCGGCTCGGCGGCAACGGCGTGCGCGCCCTCAGTACGGCTGGCCGCACACCTTCCAGGCCCCATCCTCCTTCACCAGCCTGAACGTGTGCTGGTTGGTGAAGCCGCTGCCCAGCGTCAGGGCCATGTTCACCGTCGCCGACGTGCGGCCGTTGACGCTCGACACGTTGACGCCGTTGACCTTGTGACTGTGGATCCTCGGCTGCTGGGCGACACCCTGGGCGAACGCCTCCCTCGTGTACCCGCCGCGCGTGTCGCCGCACAACAGCTCGTACGCCGCGTCCGGATCGCCGGCCTCCAGGTGGCTCACGAACGACTCGGCGGCCTGCCGCGCCGGGTCCGTCGCGCCCTTGGCCCCCTTGTACAGGAAGAAGCCGCCGATGCCGGCGCCGCCGCAGCACAGCACGACGACCACGCCGACGACGATCAGGACGGTGCGCAGCGTGCGCCGCTTCGGCGGTTGGGGCACCTGGTACGGGTGGGTCATGGTTCATGACGGTAGGGGATGCGAGCAATGGAGCACTCGTCTTCATGAGGTCTCCCCAGCGGGTCTGGCACGCCCGGATGGTCACCGCGCTGGTGAACCGACTGACGGATCAGGCACCGCCTGGCATCGAGGTCGACAGGGAGATCACGATTCGACTCGACAGATGGAATCGTCCCGAGCCCGATCTCCTGGCCACGACGGCACCTTACGATCCGTCCCGGACCTTCTACACGCCTGAGGAGACTCTTCTGGTCGTGGAGGTGGTCTCTCCGGAGTCGGCCCACCGCGGTCGGACGGTCAAGCTGCGCAAGTACGCGGAAGCCGGCATCGCCAACTACTGGCGCATCGAGGAGGAGGATGGATCACCGGTGGTCCACGCCTACGAACTCGACGGTCCCACTCGGTCCTATGTGCCGACCGCAATTCATCGACACGAGCTGCGCACCACGACGCCGTTCACGATCGAGCTCGATCTGAATGGGCTGGTGCCCGGCCGCAAGAGCTGAGCCGGGCCCCGACTCCGTCAGAGGGTGAACCGGATCGTCACTACACGTTGAAGCGGAACTCCACCGCGTCACGTCGTGGAACAACGTCTGCGGCGGCCTCCGAATTCGACCGTATTGCGTCGTCGAGCATTGTCAGGAGGCACTCGGCTGGCGCCGCCGTAGCCAGTCCGGGCCAGGGGGCGGTGGGACCCGCAACGGTCCCCGCCGATCACGGATGTACGTCGGGTAGTCCGAGAAATGTCGACGGCGGCTCAGGTAGTGCGGGTAATGGTCGAAGTGCCAACGGCAGGCGTCGATGAACTCCGAGTGGTCATCGAGCCCGAGGCGGGCGCAGACGAGAGCGAACTCGTCCAAGCCGGCCAGCATCTCGGCGCACTGCGCGGGCGTTGCGCCATCGGCACCCCAGAGCACACCGGCCGGAAGCTCGTGAATCGAGTAATCCAACCATCCGCGGTCATCGCGGTAGCGCTCCCGATCGGCCTCAGCCGAGACGACCACCAGGCTACCCCTGCCTTCGGTCGTTTCCATCCCGTCCGGCAGCGCCACAGTGATCTCATCACCGTCGATGCTTTCGGCTTCCACCTCTATCCAGAGCATGATGGGGAAGCGCGAATCGGCCGTCACATGCAGAGACGTCAGGACGGGGACCTTCTCAATGATCCGGTGATCCTGCCCGCGGACGTCGCGGACAGAAATCTCAACCCAGCCAGGAAAGTCGTCCGAGTGCCAACACACCATCACCGCCCTAAGCTTCACCACATGGCGAAGTTTAGGCGGCAGACGTTGGACCGGAATCAGACATTGAAGCGGAACTCCACGACGTCGCCGTCCTGCATGACGTACTCCTTGCCCTCGATCCGGACCTTGCCGGCGGCCTTGGCCGCCGCCATCGAACCGGCCGCGACCAGGTCGCCGAAGGAGACCACCTCGGCCTTGATGAAGCCGCGCTGGAAGTCGGAGTGGATGACGCCCGCGGCCTCCGGCGCGGTCGCGCCGACCGGGATGGTCCAGGCGCGCGCCTCCTTGGGGCCGGCGGTGAGGTACGTCTGGAGCCCGAGCGTGCGGAACCCGACGCGGACGAGCTGGTCCAGGCCCGGCTCGTTCTGCCCGATCGACTCCAGCAGCTCGCGGGCCTCCTCGTCGGGCAGGTCCACCAGCTCGGACTCGATCTTGGCGTCCATGAAGACGGCCTCGGCCGGGGCGACCAGGGCGCGCAGCTCGTCGAGGAACTCGGCGTTGCCCAGCTCGGCCTCGTCGACGTTGAAGACGTAGAGGAAGGGCTTGGTGGTGAGCAGGTGCAGCTCGCGCAGGTGCTCCAGCTCGATGCCCGCGTCCTTGGCGCCCGAGTAGAGGGTGACGCCGGTGTCGAGCAGCTCGACGGCCTGCTTGGCGGCGGTGACGGCGGCGGCCCGGTCCTTGCGGAGCTTGGCCTCCTTCTCCAGCCGGGGCAGGGCCTTCTCCAGGGTCTGGAGGTCGGCGAGGATCAGCTCGGTGTTGATCGTCTCGATGTCGTCGGCCGGGGAGACCTTGCCGTCGACGTGCACCACGTTCGGGTCGGAGAAGGCCCGGACGACCTGGCAGATCGCCGAGGCGTCGCGGATGTTCGCCAGGAACGCGTTGCCCCGGCCCTGCCCCTTGGAGGCGCCGCGCACCAGGCCGGCGATGTCGACGAACGACACGGGGGCGGGCAGCACCTTCTGCGAGCTGAAGATCTCGGCGAGCGTGTGCAGCCGCTCGTCCGGCAGCCCGACGACGCCGACGTTGGGCTCGATGGTGGCGAACGGGTAGTTCGCCGCGAGCACGTCGTTCTTGGTCAGCGCGTTGAACAGGGTGCTTTTGCCGACGTTGGGCAGGCCGACGATGCCGATGGTGAGACTCACGACGGGCCAGCTTACGCCGATGCCCCACACCCTTGACGAGGCAGGCCGCCACGCCCGACTGATCTTGGTACGGAACGGCCCCTCCAGGGGCGCTCCCGTACCAAGATCGACACGGAGGGCCGGGCCGGCCCGGAGGGTCGGGCCGGGGTCGGGTGAGGCGGGTCAGGCGAGCAGGCGGGGGGTGATCGGGGTCTCCCGGGCGGTGCCGTCGTCGGCGCGGCTGACCTCGTACGCCGAGGGGCCCTCGCGGTCCGCGACCGCCTCGACCAGGCGGGTGCCCCGGTAGAGCAGGCCGGTGCCGTCGTCGGTGCAGTGCGCGGTCGGCAGCACGCCGTCGGCGACCAGCTTGTGCATCAGCGGCCGGCGCTGCTCCTCGCTGTCGTAGTGCACGCCGTTGCCGTAGGGCAGCCAGCCCAGCCCGTCGGTGAAGCCGCGCAGGGTGGTGCCGAAGCTGTCGGTGGCCCCGCCGGCGTGCCAGCAGATCGAGCCGGCGGAGACGCCGCCGAGCACCACGCCGGCCTCCCAGCACTCGCGCAGGATCTCGCCGAGGCCGTGCACCCGCCAGACCGCGCAGAGGTTGGCGACGCTGCCGCCGCCGACCCAGATCACGTCCTGGGCGAGCAGGTGGGCGCGGACGTCGTCGACGTTCGGCATCGGGAAGAGCGCCAGGTGCGTCATCCGGAACCGGCTGCCGGCGAACGCCTCGTAGACCCGGGCGAGCGTGGTCGGCTGGTCCCCCTCGGCCTGGTTGAGGAAGCAGATCCTGGGCTCCGGCCCGGCCTCGGCCAACTCGGCGGCGAGGTCGAAGACGGGGTTGACCCGCCGGGGCCCGCCGTCGCGGCGCGGCGCGTAGATGCCCATGCTGGTGGCGAGGATGGTCGGTTCACTGGCGGGCACGGTCGTCCTTCCGTCGGGGTCGACTGTGCCCATCCTGCCCGAGGCCGCTCCCCTGCCGCCCAGCGCCCGCCACGCGGGCCCGCCACGGACGGTCGCCGGCCCGGGCCGCCCGCCGCCGCCAGGTCCGCGCCGCCGGTCAGCGTCCGCTGTCGGTGACCGCGCCCAGCAGCGTACGCAGCAGGTCGGCGAGGCGCCGCTGGTCCTCGGCGGGCAGCGCGTCGAGCAGGCGGCGCTGGACGGCCAGCCCCGCCTCGGCGGCCTCCTCCACCAGTTCGAGGCCGGCCGGGGTGAGCGTGACCTGGAGCCCGCGCCGGTCCGCCGGGTCGGGTGCGCGGCGGAGCAGTCCGGCGCGTTCCAGCCGGTCGAGTCGGCCGGTCATCCCGCCGGAGGTGAGCATCAGCGAGGCGGTGAGCGCCTTCGGTGCCAGCGTGTAGGGGGTGCCGGCGCGGCGCAGGGCGGCGAGCACGTCGAACTCGCCCCGGCTGATCGACCAGCGGGCGTAGGTGCGCTCCTGCTCGTCGCCGACGAGCCGGGCCAGCCGGTAGATCCGGCCGAAGATCGCCATCGGCTCGGGGCGCATTCCGGGCCGCTCGCGCTGCCACTGCTCGACGATGCCGTCGACGTCGTCCCGCTCGGTCACCCCCGGATTGTGCCGCACCTCGCACTCCCGCTTTCACTCGCCACAAAGTAGCTTAGTAGCAAGATACTTAGCAACAAGAGTTAGCGAGGAACCGTGGACCGACGCCGGCTCGACATCCTGCTCACCAGCGCCGCGCCGACCGCGTGGGGCACGACGTACCTGGTCACCAGCGAACTACTGCCGCCCGACCGGCCGCTCTGGTCCGGTGTGATCCGGGCCCTCCCCGCCGGCCTGCTGCTGCTCGCGCTGACCCGGCACCGCCCGCACGGCGCCTGGTGGTGGCGCGCGGCCGTGCTCGGCGCGCTGAACATCGGGGCGTTCTTCCCGCTGCTCTTCTTCGCCGCGTACCACCTGCCCGGCGGCGCCGCCGCGGTGCTCGGCGCCACTCAGCCGCTGCTGGTGGCGGGGCTGACGGTGCTCGTGCTGCACGAACGGCCCCACCCCCGGGCGCTGGCCGCCGCGCTCGCGGCGCTCGCCGGGGTCACCCTGGTCGTGCTGCGACCCGACGCGGGCCTCGACCCGACGGGCGTCGCCGCCGGGCTGACCGCCACCGCCGCGATGGGCGCGGGCCTGGTGCTGACCCGTCGCTGGGGCCGCCCGCCGGGCGTCGGCACGCTCACCGCCACCGGCTGGCAGCTCACCGCCGGCGGGCTGATGGTGGTGCCGGCGGCCCTGCTGGTCGAGGGGACGCCGCCCGTGCCCGACCCGCCGGCACTGGCCGGCTACGCGTGGCTGACGCTCGTCGGAACGGCGCTGGCGTACGCGCTGTGGTTCCGGGGCGCGGCCCGGCTGCCAGTCACCCAGGTGTCGCTGCTCGGGGCGCTCAGCCCGCTGACGGCCGCCGTGCTCGGCTGGGCCGTGCTCGGGCAGGCGATGACCGGCTGGCAGCTCGCCGGCTTCGCCGTGGCGGTCGGCGCCACCGTGGCCGGGCAGCTGCCGGGACGCCGGCCCGGACCAGTGGGCACCGCGCCCGGCGGGCCGGCCTGGCGTCGGTCGCGGGGACCGGCGGGTCAGTCGCCCGGCCCGATGGGTCAGTCGCGGGGACCGGCCTGGCGGGGAACCACGGCCTCGATCGGCAGTGCGCCGGGAGCCAACTCCCCGGCGGCAGCCAGCGGCAGGGTGAAGCGGGCCTCGGCGGCGGGACCGGCCGCGTACGACTCGCGGAGCATCCAGCGCACCTCGTCGGCCGTCCAGCCCAGCCCGGCGCGGCCGGCGATCTCCCGGACCAGGCGCAGCGCCACCCGGGTGTCGTCGTCGTAGAACCGCATGCACCAGTGGTGCACCCACATGCCCAGCGCGCGGAGGCCGTCGGCGTCGAGCGAGCGCACCAGCCGGCCGCAGGCGGTGTCACCGAACGCCCGCCCCGGGTCGCCGGCCCGGTCCCGTTCGATCGCGCCGACGGCGGCCGGGGCGACCGCGCGCATCCGCTCGTAGAAGCGCTGCACCACCGCGCCGTCCAGCGGAGGGTGCCCGTCCCGTGTCGACGCCGCCCGCCGACCCGCCACGCTCGCCATCGCCGCACCCCTTCTTGAGTTGGTGGCCGGACGGTACCGACCACAACCGACACTTTCGGCGCCGGGCGTCCGGTTCAGGCCCGCACGGCCACGTCCGATTCCCGCGAGCCAGGGGCGCCTGGCAGGGGCATCATCGGTGACGTGGAGTTGGACTTCGAGCGGTGCTACCGGGCGGTCGACAGCCGCGACCAGCGGTTCGACGGCTGGTTCTACACGGGCGTCACGTCGACCGGGATCTACTGCCGGCCGTCCTGCCCGGCGACGACGCCGAAGCGGCAGAACGTCCGGTTCTTCCCCTCGGCCGCCGCCGCCCAGACGGCGGGGCTGCGCGCCTGCCGCCGCTGCCGGCCGGACGCCGCCCCGGGCTCCCCGCAGTGGGACGTACGGGCTGACGTCGTCGGTCGGGCCATGCGGCTGATCGCCGACGGGGTGGTGGACCGCGACGGCATCCCGGGGCTGGCCGCCCGGCTCGGCTACACGGAACGGCACCTGCACCGGATGCTGCGGGCCGAGATGGGCGCCGGTCCCCTGGCCCTGGCCCGGGCGCAACGCGCGCAGACCGCCCGCACGCTGATCGAGACCACCGGGCTGGGCATGGCGGAGGTCGCGTTCGCCGCCGGGTTCGGCAGCGTGCGGCAGTTCAACGACACGGTCCGGGAGGTGTTCGGGGCGGCCCCGTCCGAGCTGCGCACCGCCGGCCGCCGGTGCCCCGCGCCGGGCGGGGCGGGCACGATCACGCTGCGGCTCGCGTACCGCCCGCCGCTGCACGCGGAGGCGCTGCTGGACTTCCTCGCGCTGCGCGCGCTGCCCGGCGTCGAAGAGGTGCGCGACGGGACGTACCGGCGGGGCCTGCGGCTGCCGCACGGCGCGGGTGAGGCGGCCCTGACCCCGGCGGACGGGCACGTGACGGCGACGCTGCGGCTGACCGACATGCGCGACCTCGCCCCCGCCGTGGCCCGCTGCCGTCGCCTGCTCGACCTCGACGCCGACCCGACCGCCGTCGACGGCACGCTCGCCACCGACCCGGCGCTGGCCGGGGTGGTCGCCGCCGAGCCGGGCATCCGGCTCCCCCGCTCGGTCGACGGCTTCGAGATGGCCGTGCGCGCGGTCGTCGGCCAGCAGGTCTCCGTCCGCTCGGCCCGCACCACCCTCACCCGCC
>NZ_WAAS01000228.1:0-10592 GCF_008806585.1 Micromonospora sp. AMSO12t | reverse complement strand
GTCGGATGGGGGAGCGCGAGCGCGCGGAGGTGTTGCGTCGGGTCGCCGTCGAGCTTGAGCGGCGTTTCGACGATCTGGTGACCGCCGAGGTGGCCGACACCGGCAAGTCGATCTCGCAGGCGCGGACGTTGGACATCCCGCGCGGCGCGGCGAACTTCCGGGCGTTCGCGGAGATCGTGGCGACCGCGCCGACGGAGTCCTTCACGACGGTGACGCCGTCGGGTGGGCGGGCGTTGAATTATGCGGTGCGGAAGCCGGTGGGTGTGGTGGCGGTGATCGTGCCGTGGAACCTGCCGTTGTTGCTGTTGACGTGGAAGGTCGCTCCGGCCCTTGCCTGCGGTAATGCCGTGATCGTGAAGCCGAGTGAGGAGACGCCGGCGTCGGCGACGTTGTTGGCGGAGGTGATGGCCGCCGCGGGGGTGCCGGAGGGGGTGTTCAACCTGGTGCACGGGTTCGGTCCGGATTCGGCGGGGGAGTTTTTGACCCGCCATCCGGACGTCGACGCGATCACCTTCACCGGCGAGTCGTCGACCGGCAGCGCCATCATGCGGGCGGCTGCCGATGGGGTGCGGCCGGTGTCGTTCGAGTTGGGTGGCAAGAACGCCGGGCTGGTGTTCGCCGACGCCGATTTGGATGCGGCGGTGGCCGGGTCGGTGCGGTCCAGCTTCACCAACGGTGGGCAGGTATGTCTGTGCACGGAGCGGATCTATGTGCAGCGCCCGGTGTTCGAGGAGTTCACGGCGCGGCTCGCGCAGCGGGCTGGTGAGCTGTCGTTCGGGTGGCCGGCGGACGAGGCGACGGTGAACATGCCGTTGATCTCGCATCAGCATCGCGACAAGGTGCTCGGCTACTACGACCTTGCCCGGACCGAGGGTGCGCAAGTGCTGACTGGGGGTGGTGTGCCGGCCTTTGGTGACGCACGTGATGGTGGCGCGTTTGTGCAGCCGACGGTGTTGACGGGGTTGGGTGCGGATGCGCGGACCAACCGCGAGGAAGTCTTCGGGCCGGTGGTGCATGTGGCGCCGTTCGATGACGAGGATGAGGCGTTCGCGTTGGCGAACGCCACGGAGTACGGGCTGGCGGCGGCGGTGTGGACCCGGGACGTGGGTCGGGCGCACCGGGCCGGTATGCGGCTGGACGCGGGGATCGTGTGGGTGAACACGTGGTTCCTGCGGGATCTGCGGACGCCGTTCGGTGGGGTGAAGGCGTCCGGGATCGGGCGCGAGGGCGGCGTGCACTCGCTGGATTTCTATTCCGAGTTGACCAACGTCTGCGTGGATCTGACATGAGCGGCGGCGTTCGCATCGGCGTCGCGGGTGCGGTGGATGTGGCGAGCACATCGTGGGTCGGGCGCACCGGGCCGGTATGGGGTTGGACGTCGGCATCAGTGTCGCGGGGTGTCCGTCCGGCTTCCGGTCGACCCGCGGCTGTCGGTAGCGGCTCCGAGTGGAGTGGGGAGCTGACATGAGCGTTGATTACGAGGCGGCGGCCCGGGAACTGGCTGGCGCGCGTGACGACGGTAAGCCGTGTGCGCCGCTGCGGGGGCGGCTGCTGCCGGAGGGCGACGTCACGTCGGCGTACCTGGTGCAGCAGCTTCAGGTGCGGCAGTGGTTGCAGCGCGGCCACCGGCGGGTGGGCGCGAAGATCGGGCTGACATCGCGGGCGGTGCAGGAGAGCTTCGGTGTCTTCCAGCCCGATTTCGGGGTGCTGACCGACGACATGGCGGTTCCCGACGGGGCCGAGGTGCCGATGGGCCGGCTGCTCCAGCCCCGGGTCGAGGCGGAGGTCGCCTTCGTCCTGGGCGCGGACCTGCCCGACGAGCGGATCACCAGCGCGGACGTGATCCGGGCGGTCGATCACCTGCTGCCGGCGATCGAGATCGTGGACTCGCGGGTGGCGGGGTGGGACATCTCGATCGTGGACACGGTGGCGGACAACGCCTCCAGCGGCCTGTTCGTGCTGGGCACGACGCCGCGCCGGCTCACCGACGTGGACCTGCGGTTGTGCGGGATGGTGCTTGAGCAGGCCGGTGAGCCGGTGTCGGTGGGGGCGGGGGCGGCGTGTCTGGGTAATCCGTTGCATGCGGTGCAGTGGTTGGCGCAGACGATGGCCCGCTCGGGTGATCCGCTGCGTGCTGGGGACGTGGTGCTGTCCGGGGCGCTCGGCCCGATGGTGCCGGTGACGCCCGGTGCGGCGTACGAGGCTCGCATCTCGGGGCTGGGTTCGGTGCGTACCTGTTTCTCGGGGGAGGCGTCGTGAGCGCGATGGCGGTCTTCGCGGTGGTGCGTGCGTGGAATGGCCTGGCGACCGTCGCGGTCTTCGGTGAGGGGGAGGCGTCGTGAGCGTTGGTGTGGCGGTGATCGGGTCGGGCAATATCGGCACCGACTTGATGATCAAGGTGCTGCGGCTCTCGGAGTCGCTGCGGATGGTGGCGATGGTGGGCATCGACCCCGATTCCGACGGCCTGGCGCGGGCGCGCAGGCTGGGTGTGGCGACGACCGCTGAGGGTGTGGATGGCCTCGTGGCGATGCCGGAGTTCGCGGATGTGGAGTTGGTGTTCGATGCCACGTCGGCGGGTGCGCACCGGCGTAACGACGCGGTGTTGGCGGCGCACGGTCGGCTCGTGGTGGATCTGACGCCGGCGGCGGTTGGTCCGTATGTGGTGCCGCCGGTGAATCTGGACGAGCACCTGGGCGAGCGCAACGTGAACATGGTGACGTGTGGTGGGCAGGCGACGGTGCCGATCGTCGCGGCCGTCGGTCGGGTGACGCCGGTGGTGTACGGGGAGATCGTCGCCTCCATCGCTTCCAAGTCGGCGGGGCCGGGGACGCGGGCGAACATCGACGAGTTCACGGAGACGACGGCGCGGGCGATCGAGGTGGTCGGCGGTGCGCAGCGGGGTAAGGCGATCATCGTGTTGAATCCGGCTGATCCGCCGCTGTTGATGCGTGACACGGTGTACTGCCTGTGCGAGGACGCCGACGCCGACCGTGCGGCGATCGCCGGGTCGGTGGCGGAGATGGTGGCGGCGGTGCAGGAGTACGTGCCGGGGTATCGGTTGAAGCAGGACGTGCAGTTCGACCGGGTCGACACCTATGTGCCGTCGTTGGGTCGGCGTCTGCGCGGGTTGCAGGTGTCGGTGTTTTTGGAGGTTTCCGGCGCGGGACATTATCTGCCGGCGTACGCGGGGAACCTGGACATCATGACGTCGGCGGCGCTGCGTACGGCGGAGCGGCTGGTCGGGCTGCGATCGGCAGGGACCGGCCACGACGGCGCGGGCCGCGACGGCGCTGGTGGCGATGGCGTGGGTCGGGACGTCGTGGAGGTGACCCGGTGACTGATCTGTACATCCAGGACGTGACGTTGCGCGACGGCATGCACGCCGTGGCCCACCGCTACACCGTCGAGCAGGTCCGCACCATCGCCGCGGCGTTGGACGCCGCCGGGGTGGCCGCGATCGAGGTCGCTCACGGTGACGGGCTGGCCGGGTCGAGTGTCAACTATGGCCATGGTGCGGCCAGTGACGCCGACTGGATTTCGGCGGCGGCCGAGGTGATGACGAACGCGAAGCTGACGACGTTGCTGCTGCCGGGGATCGGCACGATCGCCGATTTGAAGGCGGCGAAGGCGCTCGGGGTGACCAGTGTCCGCATCGCCACGCACTGCACGGAGGCCGACATTTCGGCGCAGCACATTGCGTGGGCGCGGGAGAACGGCATGGACGTGTCCGGGTTCCTGATGATGTCGCACATGAACGATCCGGCCGGTCTGGCGGGGCAGGCGAAGTTGATGGAGTCGTACGGGGCGCACTGCGTCTACGTCACCGACTCCGGCGGCCGACTCCTCATGTCCGACGTCGCCGAGCGGGTGGACGCGTATCGGCAGGTGTTGGCACCGGATACGCAGATCGGTATCCACGCCCACCACAACCTGTCCCTCGGCGTCGCCAACAGTGTGGTTGCCGTGGAACACGGCCGCATCCTCGGTGACGGGCCGCTCGGTTCGCCGTCGGGTCGCACGGTGCGGGTCGACGCGTCCCTGGCCGGGCAGGGCGCGGGGGCGGGTAACGCGCCGTTGGAGGTGTTCGTGGCCGTCGCCGAGTTGCACGGTTGGGAGCACGGGTGTGACGTGTTCGCGCTGATGGATGCCGCTGACGACATCGTGCGTCCGTTGCAGGACCGGCCCGTGCAGGTCGACCGCGAAACCCTCTCCCTCGGCTACGCCGGGGTGTATTCGAGTTTCCTGCGGCACGCGGAGCGGGCGTCGGACAAGTACGGGGTGGACGTGCGCTCGATCCTGGTCGAGTTGGGCCGCCGCCGCATGGTCGGCGGGCAGGAAGACATGATCGTGGACGTGGCACTGGATCTGGCCGACGGTCGCGCGCAGACGGGTGCGGCACAGTGAGCGCGAGGATTGAGCCGGGCGTGCGAGCCGCGCAGTCGCGAACGAGGGAGCTGCCATGATCGGGCCGGACACCGCGGGTATCGCCGAGCGCCTCGGCGAGGCGGCCGACACCGCCACCGCCATCGCGCAACTGGCGGCGGAGACGGGTCTCGACGTTGACGCCGCGTACGGGGTGCAGACGGCGTTGATCCAGCGTCGCCTCGACCGGGGTGAGCGCCTGGTCGGGTTGAAGATGGGCCTGACCAGCAAGGCGAAGATGGCGCAGGTCGGCGTGGACGAGGTCATCTGGGGCCGCCTCACCGACACCATGCGCATCCCCGACGGCGGCACCCTCGACCCCACCAGGTTCATCCACCCCCGCGTCGAACCCGAAGTGGCGTTCCTGCTCGACCGTCTCCCCGAACCCGGCGAGTGCGTCGGGGACTTCACCGACGCCGTACGCGCGGTCGCCCCCGCCATCGAGGTCATCGACTCGCGGTACGCCAACTTCACGTTCTCCCTGCCGGACGTGATCGCCGACAACACCTCCGCCGCCGCCTTCACCATCGGCGCCTGGTCCCCGGTCCCCGACGGCCTGGACAACCTCGGGGTGCTGCTGGAGATCGACGGACGCGTCGCGCAGGTCGGCTCGACCGCCGCGATCCTCGGCGACCCCCGCCGCGCCCTCGACGAAGGCATCCGCCTCGCCGGACGCCACGGCGTACGGCTGCGCGAGGGCTGGGTCTTCCTCGCCGGCGCCGCCACCGCCGCCGTCCCCCTACGCCCCGGCGCCCACGTCCGCGCCGTCGTCGAACACCTCGGCACCACCTCCCTGAGAGCAGCGGCATGACCACGAACCAGGGCACGACCGCAAGCCACAGCATGTCCGCGAACCAGGGCACGGGCGTGCGGGCGCACGTCGTGGCCGGCAAGGCCGTACCCCGTGGCGCGTTCCCGCACGTCAAGGTCGCCGGCGGGTTCGTCTTCGTCTCCGGCACCTCCAGCCGCCGCCCCGACAACACCTTCGCCGGCGTGCAGGTCGACGAGCTGGGCACCACGAACCTCGACATCCGCGCGCAGACCAGGGCCGTCATCGACAACATCCAAGATCTGCTGAAGACGGTCGGCGCCGACCTGAGCGACCTCGTGCAGGTCACCACCTACCTCGTCAACATGAACGACTTCGGCGGCTACAACCAGGTCTGGGCCGAGTACTTCGACGCCACCGGCCCCACCCGCACCACCGTCGCCGTCCACCAACTACCCCACCCGCACCTGCTCATCGAGATTCAGGCCGTGGCCGTACTGCCCTGACGGAGGGTGGACAAGGGGCCTCACGTGCGACCGTCGCGAGCAGCGCTTCAGTGCGATCCGAAGCCTCCGGCGGACGACGTGGCTTCGTAGACCGTCTCCAAACCCCGTTTCACGCGGACCAACGAAGTCAGCCACTCCCGCGTCTCCGGGTCGGTCGAATAGAGCAGCGTGCCACGCATGCCCCGGGTCATCAGCACCTTGTAGGTGTTGCGGATCAGCCGGTCCGCCTCGACATCACTGAGCGTCTTGCGGCTGCGGAACGCCGGGTCCTTCGACTCGGAACGTCGGGTGACCAACTTTCCGTCGCGGGCGACCAAATCCGGGCCGATGATGACGCCCGACCACTCGTACTCGAAGCCCTGGGCGGTGTAGACGCAGCCCACCTGGCCGAATCCATGGGGGTCGGTGGCCCAGAACGCGCTGCCCGGCGCCTCGCCGACGCTGCGGTCGCTCTTGACGTTCCACGGCCGGGCCCAACTGCCCACCTGCACATCAGGAACGAGGGTGTCATCCGGTCGCGGATCGCTCCACGGCCAGCAGTATCCCGCCGACATTCGTGCCGTTTCCCCGGCGGCCTGTTTCCCGGCGAGGAACGCCTCCAACTCCTCCGGCGAGTCAGCGAGCCGAAGGTCGAAGCGGCCGTCGCCGGTCCAGACCGTCGGCTCGCCACCCTCAAGGCCCAGGAGGTCAAGCACCCACTTCTCGTACGCCTCGCTGCCGCCGCAGCGGAACTGGTCGTGAAGCGAGACCACCTCGACCTCCAAGCCAAGTTGCTCGGCATATCGGGAGATGACGTCGACGCTGCCGAGTTCTCCTGGCTTCACGACCTGGTGCTCATCGAGCAGGAACACCGGCACCCGTGCGGCGGCGATCAGTTCGTCGACCTGCGGACGGGCCTTGTCGCGCTTTGCCTTGGGCGTGAACCTGTTGACCGACGTCTCCCGGATCCGGTGCGCCTCGTCGCAGATCAGCACGTCGAACCCATTGCGTTCCGCTGTCATGAAGCTGTTGAAGTAGGCGAACAGATTCTTGATTCGGGTTGATCCCTTGCCGGCGTACCGGCGCAGCGTCTGGGTGAACGACCGTGAGCCGGTGGCGTGCATGACTGATCGGTTCTGTCGGGCCAGTTCGCCGAGCACCGACAGGGCGATCACGCTCTTGCCACTGCCCGGCCCCCCGGCGACGACCACGACCGACTTGCGCTCCGCCGACCGGGCCCGCTCCACCGCGTGCAGGACCAACTCGTACGCCAAGCGCTGGCGGTCCAACAACGTGAAGTGCGACCGTTCCTTCAGCTCCTGGGCCGCGTACGACAGAAGGTGCCTGCTGGGTCGGACGGAGCTGGTGAGGAAACGGTCCGCTGCGGCCGCGCCCGGAGCGGGTGCGAGGTGCATGCGGAGGTAGTCGAGGAACTGGCCGCGACGTTGTTTGGTGAAGATCCGGCTCTGCTCTGTGGGACGGCGCGCGAACAGATCGTTGACGTCGCGGTCGACGGCGTTGTGCAGGTACGCGGCACCCCGCACAGGATTGCGCCGGTCGGCGAGGACACCGAGAAAGTCCGTGAGGTACTCGCAGTAGTCGCCGACCTGCACGCCCGGGTGTAGGCGCGGGCCTCGGGCGTGCTCGACCAGGACGAGTCGGTCCGAGCCCTCGTAGGACTCGGCCTGGGACCACTGCTTCAGCTCCACCACCACGTAGGAGTCCTCGGCGGTCCCCGGATCGACGCCGGCGAGTACGACGTCCACACGCTTGCTCGTCAGCGGAAGCTGGTACTCGACCAGGACCTCGACCTGCCCCAACCCCGCGTCGGCGAGATCCTGACCGAGCACCAGGAGGCTGCGCGACCAGGAGCGCCGTTCACTCGGGCTCACGTGGTGACGGAGGCTCTCGGCGATCCGGTCGGCCAAAGTGCCGTTGGTGGCCAGTCGGAGCAGACCATCGGCGGAGGTACGGAACGCTGACAACACTTGCCCCCGGGCAGCACGAAATGATCGTGCGCATGGGGGGCGTGTCTGGCCACAGCCGGAAGCCCGTCGTTACGCGCCTGTATGAGGGGACTGTAGCGAAGAGATCAACTCATCGCCACAATCAGGACTGAGGCTTCGCGACCGAGCCCTTCGCCCGCTCCACCGGATAGCGGACAGCCACCTCGTCGAGCTTGGTCATGGCAGCTTCGACGAGGTCGATATCGAGCACGTCGGCCAGTCGTGTCAGATAGACCATGACGTCGCCGATCTCGGCCTTGACCCGGGCACCGGCCTCCGGTTCGGACATGACCTCAGCGGCCTGCTCGGGCGTCAGCCACTGGAACTCGGCGAGCAGTTCACCCACCTCGCCGGCAAGCGCCATGGCCAGGTTCTTGGGCGTGTGGAACTGTTGCCAATCGCGCTCGTCCGCGAACGCACGTAAGCGTGCCGTCAGGAGATCCATTCGCGTGATCCTTCCATGCCAGGCGTGACTCGTCATACGTCGTGGCGCCGGGCAGCCCATGGGAAAGTCGATCAGGTCGGCGGCGACGACGAACGCAGAACGGTCAGGTCCGTAAACCACGGGACCTGACCGATCTGTCACAGGCTGACTACCGCGTCCTCGGCGAGTGTGAAGAGTCCCGCATCGAAGGTGATGGTCTTCAACTTCGTGCCCTTGGGCACGTCGAAGAAGACGTTGGCGCGTACGGAGTTGCCAGGGTTGATCTCGTCGAGAAAACCGCGGGCATCGTCGTTGCCGTACATCCCGGCTGTGCCGTCGGCGTCGTACTCGCGGCCAGCGGCATCTTGAACGGTCACCGTGCCGTCGGCGTGGAAGAGGTGAGCCGACTTGGTGACGTTCTTGACGGAAATGTTCACGCGACAGTACGTGCCCTGGGCCTTACGGTTGAGGAAGGAGTCGCCCACCTGCGAGATGCCGCACTTGACGCTGTTGACGGTGAACTCGAAGTCGCCGCCGCGAACCTTGTCACCAACGCGGTACACCTTCGGGCCGGTCGGCTTCGCCGGGCTCGGCTTCGCCGGAGCCGCGGCCGGCGGGGTCGCGGCGGCCGACGGTGCGGGCGCCGACTTGGCCGGGGAGGCGTCAGCCGCTGCGGCGGTCGGCTCCGCGCTCGACGACACGCTTGCCGGCTCGGAGTCGCCGAGGATCGCTCCGACCATGCCGACGCCGCAGCACAGCGCAACCATGGCGCCGAGGCCGATGAGCGTGGGAATCAGCCAGGACGGCCGCTTCCGTCGAGCCGGCGCGGCCGGATACGCCGCAGTCGGCGGCGGGCCGTAGGGCGGGGGCCCGTTGTCGGGCTGGCCTGCATACGGCTGGTTCTGGCTCGGGTGGCCAGGATCGGTCATGCTTCTGTCCCCACAGGTAGTCCGCGCGGCACCCACCGCGCGAGTCCTGTGAACGGTACTGAGGTAGCCGTGACGAATTCGATCACTGTCGGGTCGACGACAACGCCGTGGGTCCAAAGTGGCTGACTGGCCCACTGGCGACCGATCAGGGTGGGCGGGCGGCTACCGAATAGAGGTAGCGACCCTCTGATCGGGGAAGGCCGCCGCGACGAATGCATCGGGCTGCCGCCAAAGTGAGGAGGCGTTGCCCTCCGTCAGATCAGTCTCGTTGCTCCTTGTCGAAGCCGATGCGCGTCACCGTCACGAACCTCGCCCAGGCGGCCGGTGCGAACGTCAGGACAGCACCGCGCTCGTCCTTGGAGTCGCGCACGGCGACGAGGTGGCGGAGGTTGGTCGCCACCTCGACGCAGGCGCCGCCGTTGTCTCCGCTTCGGGTGCTCTTGTGCCAGACGGCGCCGGTCAGGTCAGTCATGCCGCATCTCCCCGATGATTGTTTTGATCATGTCCATTGAGTCTGTCTCGCCGAGAGCGAGCGCATCCAGCCCTCTCCATACACGCTCGTACGCCGAAAGCTCGTCGGGCTTGTCGAGGTACAGCGCTCCGGTCAACGATTCGCTGTAGACGACGGAGGGTTCCGGTGCCGCACGACCGCCTTTGGCGGGCGGGAAGTCGAGGATCATAAAAGTGCCAGCGACCGCCCCGGGCTGTGGGCCCGCCGCCAGCGGCAGTACCCGCACGGACACGTTCGGCAGTTCGGAGAGTCTGAGCAGGTGGTCGAGTTGAGCGGTCATGACAGCCGACCCGCCGACGGTGCGCCGGAGCACTGGCTCCGAAAGCACCGACTCAAGCCGGGGAGCTGCAGGAAGCCGTCGAGTGAGAAGCGCCTGCCGTTGTAACCGTACTTCGACAGCCCGCTCGCGTTCTTCGTCGCTGAGGATTCGCCCAAGACGGAAGAGCGCCTGGGCATAGTCCCTGGTCTGCAGAATGCCGGGAATCAGTGACTCGTCATATCCCCGGAGCCGCGCGGCGGCGGATTCCAGGCCGACGTACAGCTCGAACCAGCTTGGGACCGCGTCCCCGTACGCATGCCACCAGCCCTTGGACTTCGTCTCGGTGGCGAGCCCGCGCATCGCCTCGGTCATCTCGGCGGACACCCCGTACAGCTCGCACATCGCCTTGACGTCGAGCACCCGGACCGGGCCCATGCCGCATTCGATCCGCCAGATCTTCTGCCGGCTGTATTCGAGGGCCTCGGCGGCGGCGTCGAGGGTCACGCCCGCCTCGGTGCGGTACTGGCGTAGCAGCCGGCCGAGTTGCCGGCGCGGCACGGTCGATCCGACATCTTCGGTCACCCGGTCACTCCCTGGTTCCGTCGCGCAACGCTGCGTCGCCCTTCCATGTAACAGCTATCGGTGGCAGCAAAGAAAGTCAATACTTCTGGAAAGAATTCTGGTGTGGAACGTTGCCTCGATGCTGCGCACCGTCACAGGATGACCACAGGTCCTGACGTCGTACCGCTGATCGAAGCTGCGGCGGCAGGGCGGGGTGGCCCGTGCG
>NZ_WAAS01000227.1:0-10630 GCF_008806585.1 Micromonospora sp. AMSO12t | reverse complement strand
GGCACCATGGTCGACCTCAAGGACCTGCTCGCGGACCTGGCCGACGAATCCCAGCAGCTCGACGACCTGGTGACCGGCCCGCCGACCGACTGGGAGCGCGCCACGCCGTCCCCGGGCTGGAGCGTCGGGCACCAGATCGCCCACCTCGCCTGGACCGACCACGTCGCACTGCTCGCCGCCACCGACGCCGAGGCGTTCCTCGCCGTCGTGCTCGCCGCCCCCGACCCGGCCCGGCTCGTCGACGTCGGAGTGGCGGAGTTCCTCGCCCCGCCGAGCGGGTTGCTTCCCCGCTGGCGGGCCGGCCGGGCGGCGCTCGCCGACGCGTTGGCGCGCGTGCCGGCGGGCGGGAAGCTGCCCTGGTTCGGCACCCGGATGTCGGCCGCCTCGATGGCCACCGCTCGGATCATGGAGACCTGGGCGCACGGCACGGACGTGGCCGACGCGCTCGGCGTGACCCGCCCCGGCACGGCCCGACTGCGGCACGTGGCGCACCTCGGCTTCCGTACCCTCGGCCACAGCTTCGCCGCCCACGGCCGGCCGGTGCCCACGGCGCCGGTGCGGGTCGAGCTGGCGGCGCCGGACGGCGACACCTGGGCGTACGGCCCGGCCGACGCCGCCGACCGGGTCACCGGTCCCGCGCTCGACTTCTGCCTGCTGGTCACCCAGCGGAGGCACCGCGCGGACCTGGCGCTGGCGGCGACCGGCCCGGTCGCCGACGCCTGGCTGGACGTCGCGCAGGCCTTCGCCGGCCCACCGGGTCCCGGCCGCCCGCCGACGGCTCCCGCACCCGACACGGCCGACACGGCCAACGCACCCGGCACGGCCGACACGACCGACGCGGCCAACACGACCGACGCGGCCCCCGCTGCCGGGGCGGCCGGCTGGACCGGCGTGGCGGGCGGGGTGCCGGCGTGAGCGACGTGCTGCGGGTGGGCAACGCCTCCGGCTTCTACGGTGACCGGTTCACGGCGTGGCGGGAGATGCTCGACGGCGGCGAAGTGGACGTGCTGACCGGCGACTACCTCGCCGAGCTGACCATGCTGATCCTCGGCCGGGACCGGCTGCGCGACCCCTCCCTCGGCTACGCGAAGACCTTCCTCCGCCAGCTGGAGGGCTGCCTCGGCACGGCGCTGAACCGGGGCATACGGATCGTGACAAACGCCGGCGGGCTGAACCCGGCCGGCCTGGCCGCCGCCATCGGGTCGCTCGCCGACCGGCTCGGCCTGACCGTCCGGGTCGGGTACGTCGAGGGCGACGCCCTCGCCCGCCCGGACGCGCTGACGGCGAACGCCTACCTGGGGGCGTACGGCATCGCGGCCTGCCTCGACGGCGGGGCGGACGTGGTGGTCACCGGCCGGGTGACCGACGCGTCACTGGTGGTCGGGCCGGCGATCGCCCGGTTCGGCTGGGGGCGCGACGACCTGGACGCGCTGGCCGGGGCGACCGTCGCCGGTCACCTGGTCGAGTGCGGGGCGCAGGTGACCGGGGGCAACTTCAGCTTCTTCACGGAGCTGCCCGACGGCGGGCGGCGCCCCGGCTTCCCGGTCGCCGAGCTGCACCCCGACGGCTCCTGTGTGATCACGAAGCACCCGGGCACGGGCGGCGCGGTCACCGTGGAGACGGTCACCGCCCAGCTGCTCTACGAGGTCGGCGGCCCGGCCTACCTCGGGCCGGACGTGGTGACCCGGCTGGACACGGTCACCCTGAGCGCCGACGGGCCGGACCGGGTACGGGTGAGCGGCGTCCGGGGTACGCCCCCGCCAGCCACGCTCAAGGTGGGCGTCAACAACCTCGGCGGCTTCCGCAACTCGATGACCTTCGTCCTGTGCGGGCTCGACATCCCCGCCAAGGCGGCTCTGGTGCGGAGCCAGGTCGAGGCGGCGGTCGGCACGGAGGGGCTGGCGTTCACCCTGGCCCGCACCGACCACGCCGACGCGGTCGACACCGAGGCGGCGAGCGCGCTGCTGCACGTACACCTGCGCGACGGCGACAAGGCGCGGGCCGGGCGGGCCTTCTCGGCCGCCGCGGTGGAACTGGCCCTGGCCTCCTACCCCGGCTGCACGCTGACCACGCTGCCGGGCGACGCGACGCCCTACGGGGTGTTCACCGCCGACTCCGTGCCGCAGGACGCGGTGCCGCACGTCGCGGTGCTCCCCTCCGGCGAGCGGGTGTCGATCCCGCCGCCGGCGCGGACCGCCGGCCCGCCCGACGAGCCGGGGTCCCCCGCCGGCCCGCCCGACGGGCCGGCGCCCGACAGACCGACGCCCGACGCAACGGCGTCCGACGGACCGACGCCCGACGCAACGGCGTCCGACGGGACAGCGTCCGACGGGACGGCCCCGGCGGCCGACCGGCCCGTCCGGCGCGCGCCGCTCGGCGAGCTGGTCGGGGCGCGCTCCGGCGACAAGGGCGGCGACGCCAACCTCGGCGTCTGGGCCCGCACGGACGCCACCTGGCGGTGGCTGCGCGGCTGGCTGACCACCGCGCGGCTGCGCGAGCTGCTGCCGGAGACCGCGCCGCTGACCGTGGAGCGGTACGAGCTGCCGAACCTGCGGGCCGTCAACTTCGTCGTCCGGGGCCTGCTCGGGCAGGGGGTGGCGGCCTCCACCCGGTTCGATCCGCAGGCCAAGGCGCTCGGCGAGCTGCTCCGGTCCCGGCTCGTCGACCTGCCGGCGGAACTCACGCCCGGCCCGGACTCCCCGGCCGTAGGCGCGACGCCCCGGGAGGGCCGATGACCATCGTGGACACGCCGGAGCGCCGGCAACTGCGGGAGCTGACCCGGGCCTTCGTCACCCGGGAGGTGCTGCCGCACCTGGACGGCTGGGAGCGGGCCGGCGAGATCCCCCGGGAACTGCACGCCACCGCCGCCAAGCTCGGCCTGCTCGGCATCGGCTTCCCGGAATCGGTCGGCGGCAGCGGGGGCGACCTGCTCGACTCGGTCATCGTCACCGAGGAGATCATCCGCTCCGGCGGCTCGTCCGGACTGATCGCGGCGCTGTTCACCCACGGCATCGCCCTGCCGCACATCGTCGCCTCCGGCGACGCGGAGCTGATCGACCGGTACGTCCGGCCCACGCTGGCCGGCTCCATAATCGGCGCGTTGGCGATCACCGAACCGGACGGCGGCTCGGACGTGGCGAGCATCCGCAGCCACGCCCAGCGCGACGGCGACCACTACGTGGTCAACGGGTCGAAGACCTACATCACCAGCGGCGTACGGGCCGACTTCGTGACCACCGCCGTCTGCACCCTGCCGCCGGGCACCGGCGCCCTGACCCTGCTGGTGATCGACAAGGGCACGCCGGGCTTCACGGTCGGGCGTCGGCTGGAGAAGCTCGGCTGGCACTGCTCCGACACCGCCGAGCTGTCCTTCGTCGACGTCCGGGTGCCGGTGACGAACCGGGTCGGCGCGGAGGACACCGCCTTCCTGGCGATCATGCAGAACTTCGCCGCGGAGCGGCTCTCCCTCGCCACCCAGGCGTACGCCATCGCGCAGCGTTCCGTGGAGCTGGCGGTGCGCTGGTGCCGGGACCGGTCCACGTTCGGCCGCCCCCTGGCGAGCCGGCAACTGATCCGGCACCGGCTGGCCGAGATGCACACCCGCACCGAGGCGGCCCGCGCGTACGTGCACCAGGTGGCGGCCCGGGTGGCGGCGGGCGAGCCGGTGGTGACCGAGGTGGCGATGGCGAAGAACGTCGCGGTGGCCGCCTGCGCCGAGGTGGTCGACCAGGCGCTCCAGTTGCACGGCGGCTACGGCTACCTGCGCGACGCCGAGGTGGAGCGGCACTACCGCGACGCCCGGATCCTCGGCATCGGCGGCGGCACCACCGAGATCATGAACGAGATCATCGCGAAGGGCATGGGCCTATGACGACACTGCGCAGCGCGGTCGACGCGTCCTCGCCGGGGTACCGCGCCAACCGGGAGGCCCTGCTGGAGCGCCTCGCCGAGCTGGAGACGGCCCTCGACCAGGCCCGCGCCGGCGGCGGCGAGAAGTACGTGGCCCGGCACCACAAGCGGGGCAAGCTGCTCCCCCGGGAGCGGATCGAACTGCTGCTCGACCCGGACAGCCCGTTCCTGGAGCTGTCGCCGGTGGCGGCGTACGGCACCGACTTTCCCGTCGGCGCCAGCGTGGTGACCGGCATCGGCGTCGTCGAGGGCGTCGAGTGCCTCATCGTCGCGAACGATCCGACGGTACGCGGCGGCGCGGTGAACCCGTGGTCGCTGGCGAAGACCCGCCGGGCGGGCGAGATCGCCCTGGCCAACCGCCTGCCGATGGTGAACCTGGTCGAGTCGGCGGGCGCGGACCTGCCCACCCAGGCGGAGATCTTCATCCCGGGCGGTCGGGTGTTCCGCGACCTGACCCGGCTCTCGGCCGCGAAGATCCCCACCGTCAGCGTGGTCTTCGGCAACGCCACCGCCGGGGGCGCGTACGTGCCGGGGATGTCCGACCATGTGATCATGATCCGGGACCGGTCGCAGGTCTACCTGGCCGGGCCGCCGCTGGTGAAGATGGCCACCGGCGAGGTCACCGACGACGAGTCCCTCGGCGGGGCCGCCATGCACGCGAGCACGTCCGGGCTGGCCGACTTCCTCGCCGAGGACGAGCCCGACGGCATCCGGCTCGCCCGGCAGTGCGTACGCTGGCTGAACCGGCGCAAGCAGGGCCCGCCGCCGCGCAACCCGTTCCCGGCTCCGCCGAAGTACGACCCGGAGGAGCTGCTCGGCATCGCCAGCGCCGACCTGAAGGTGCCGTTCGACCCGCGCGAGGTGCTGGCCCGGGTGCTCGACGGCAGCGAGTTCGACGAGTTCAAGCCGGCCTACGGCACCGCCCTGGTGACCGGCTGGGGCGAGCTGCACGGCTATCCCGTCGGGGTGCTGGCCAACGCGCGGGGCGTGCTGTTCAGCGAGGAGGCGCAGAAGGCGGCCCAGTTCATCCAGCTCGCCAACGCCGCCGACACCCCGCTGATCTTCCTCCAGAACACCACCGGCTACATGGTCGGCACCGAGTACGAGCAGCGCGGCATCATCAAGCACGGCGCCCTGATGATCAACGCGGTGTCGAACTCGACCGTGCCGCACCTGACGGTCAACCTGGGCGCCTCCTACGGCGCCGGCAACTACGGCATGTGCGGGCGGGCGTACGAGCCGAGGTTCCTCTTCACCTGGCCGAACGCCAAGTCGGCGGTGATGGGGCCGGCGCAGCTCGCGGGCGTGCTGTCCATCGTGGCCCGGCAGGCCGCCGCCGCCCGGGGCCGGGACTACGACGAGGACTCCGACGCCGCGATGCGGATGATGGTCGAGCAGCAGATCGAGTCGCAGTCCGGCGCGCTCTTCCTCTCCGGCCGGCTCTATGACGACGGGGTGATCGACCCCCGCGACACCCGTACTGTCCTTGGGCTCTGCCTGTCGGCGATCCACACCGGACCAGTCAGGGGCGCCGACGGCTTCGGCGTCTTCCGACTGTGAGCGCGAGGAACGCAGCGAAGCGGAGTCCCGCAGTCGCGAACGAAAGGCAGACTCAGTGATCACGAGACTTCTGGTGGCGAACCGGGGCGAGATCGCCCGCCGGGTCTTCGCCACCTGTCGGACGCTGGGCGTCGAGACGGTGGCCGTGCACTCCGACGCCGACGCCGACGCGCCGTTCGTCGCCGAGGCCGACCAGGCGGTGCGGCTGCCCGGGAACACGCCCGCCGAGACGTACCTGCGGATCGACCTGATCCTCGACGCGGCCCGCCGGGCCGGTGCCGACGCGGTCCACCCCGGCTACGGCTTCCTCGCCGAGAACGCCGAATTCGCCGCCGCGGTGACCGACGCCGGGCTGACCTGGGTCGGCCCGCCGGCCAAGGCGATCGCCGCGATGGGCGACAAGGTGGCGGCGAAGGCCCTGCTCGCCGAGGCGGGCGTGCCGATGCTGCCCACCTGGACCGACGCCGACGCGATCACCGACTTCCCGGTGCTGGTGAAGGCGTCCGCCGGCGGCGGCGGGCGCGGCATGCGGATCGTCCGCGACGCCGCCGACCTCGCCGAGGCCGTCGCCTCCGCGCGCCGCGAGGCGGCTGCGGCGTTCGGCGACGGCACGGTCTTCGTCGAGCGGTACGTCGAGCGCGGCCGGCACGTCGAGGTCCAGATCTTCGGCGACACGCACGGTACGGTGGCCGCCCTGGGCGTGCGCGAGTGCTCGATCCAGCGCCGGCATCAGAAGATCGTCGAGGAGGCCCCCGGGGTCCTTCCCGCCGAGGTCCGGGAACGGCTGCACGAGGCGGCGGTGGCCGCCGGCCGGGCGGTCGACTACGTGGGCGCCGGCACGGTCGAGTTCCTGCTCGCGCCCGACGGGGAGATCTACTTCCTGGAGATGAACACCCGCCTCCAGGTCGAGCACCCGGTCACCGAACTCTGCACCGGGCTGGACCTGGTCCGGCTGCAACTGATGGTCGCCGAGGGCCAGCCCCTGCCGGAGAACGCCATTGACCCGAACTGGATGCGTGGCTACGCGATCGAGGTGCGGCTCTGCGCCGAGGACCCGGCGCAGGGCTGGCTTCCCGCCACCGGCACCCTCCACCGGTTCGCGGTCCCCGGGGTGGCGCGGGAGTTCGGCAACCTCCGGGCGATCGGCCTGCGGCTGGACTCCGGCGTGGTGGACGGCTCGACCGTCGGGGTGCACTACGACTCGATGCTGGCGAAGGTGATCGCCTGGGGCCAGACCCGCGCCGAGGCGATCCGGCTGCTGGCCGACGCGCTGACCCGGGCCGAGCTGCACGGGGTGACCACCAACCGGGACCTGCTGGTCCGCATCCTGCGCAGCCGCGAGTTCGGCGCCGTGGAGATCGACACCGGTTTCCTGGACCGGCACGGGGAGGTCTTCGCCCCGCTGCTGCCCACCGACCAGCTCCCCCTGGTGGCCCTGGCCGCCGCGCTGGCCACCGCCGCCGCCCGCCGCGCCGCCGCGCCGGTGCTCGCCGGCCTCCCATCGGGCTGGCGCAACGTGCCCGCCTTCCCGCAGGTCACCCGCTACGCGGGACCGGACGGCGAGATCGAGGTCCGCTACCGGCTGGACCGCTCGGGCGGCCTCGCCGAGTGGTCGGCCTCGCCGGGCGCCGGCTCCACCGCCCGCACCGACGGTTTGGCCCCGGACGGAGCGGCCCCGGCCAGCGGGTCGTCGTCGGACAAGGCGGCCCCGGCAGGCGGGCCGACGCCCGTGGTGAGCCTTGTCCAGGCCACCCCGGACCGGGTGGTGCTCGACGTCGACGGGGTGCGGCGGGCGTACCGCGTACACCGGGTGTCCTCGGAGGTCTTCGTGGACGGCCCGGACGGGGCGGCGAGCCTGACGGAGCTGCCGCGCTTCCCCGAGCCCACGGCGGAGCTGGCGGCCGGGTCGCTGGTCGCGCCGCTGCCCGGGGCGGTGACCCGGGTGCACGTCGAGGTCGGCCAGCGGGTGGCGGCCGGCGACCTGCTGCTGACCCTGGAAGCGATGAAGCTGGAACATCCCGTGCTCGCCCCGGCCGACGGCGTGGTCGCCGAGCTTCCGGTCGCGGCCGGCGGGCAGGTCGACACGGGCACCGTGCTGGCCGTGGTCAACCCCGAGTGATCCTGGAGGCCCCCCGATGAACTTCGACCTCACCCCCGAGCAGGACCAGCTCCGCGACGCCGTGCGCGCCCTGGGCCGCCGGTACGGCCACGAATACTTCGTCGCCAAGGCGAGAGCCGGCGAGCACACCACCGAGCTGTGGGACGAGGCCGGCCGGCTGGGCTACCTCGGGGTCAACATCCCCACCGAGTACGGCGGCGGCGGGGGCGGGATCACCGAGCTGGCCATCGTCTGCGAGGAGCTGGCGGCGGCCGGCTGCCCGCTGCTGCTGCTGGTGGTCTCCCCCGCCATCGCGGCCACGGTGATCGCCCGGCACGGCACCGAGGAGCAGCGCAAGCGCTTCCTGCCCGGTTTCGCGGACGGCTCGCTGAAAGTGGTCTTCGCGATCACCGAGCCGGAGGCCGGCTCCAACTTCCACCGGCTCGGCACGGTGGCCCGCCGCGACGGCGACGACTGGCTGCTCTCCGGTCGCAAGTGCTACATCTCGGGCGTCGACGAGGCGTCGTACGTGCTGGTCGTCGCCCGCGTCGCTGTCGAAGACGGCCAGGCCGGCACAGGGGATGCCACTCCGCAGAAACTAAAGCCGGCGCTGTTCATCGTGCCGACCGACGCGCCGGGGCTGACCCGCTCCAAGCTGGACATGGAGATCGTCTCCCCGGAGAACCAGTTCCTGCTCTACCTCGACGACGTGCGGCTGCCCGCCGACGCGCTGGTCGGCGAGTCGCTGGACGCCGGCCTGCCCGCGCTCTTCGCCGGGCTCAACCCGGAGCGGATCACGGTCGCCGCGATGGGCGCCGGCACCGGCCGGTACGCGATCGAGCGGGCCAGCGAGTACACCGCCACCCGCAAGGTCTGGGGCGGCCGGACCATCGGCTCCCACCAGGGCGTGGCCCACCCGCTCGCGCACGCCGCCGTGCAGGTCGAGCTGGCCCGCCTGATGATCCACAAGGCGGCCACCCTCTATGACGCGGGCCGCGACCTGGAGGCCGGCGTCTCCGGCAACATGGCCAAGTACGCCGCCGGGGAGGCCGCCGCGCTGGCGGTCGACACGGCCGTCCAGGTGCTCGGCGGGGCCGGCATGACCACCGAGTACGGCGTGGCCACGCTCCTCGGCGCGGTGCGCGCCGGCCGGATCGCCCCGGTCAGCCGCGAGATGATCCTCAACTTCGTCGCCCAGCACGTCCTCGGTCAGGACAAGTCCTACTGACTCCGGCTCGCCCCGTGCCAGGTACGGGATCCACCCGTTGAGGCAGGCTCTGACGGCGGGGAGCACCGCTCATCGTGGATGGGCGGTGTGGGTCTTCAGTGCTCGGCGCCAATGATGGTCAGGAAGGGTGGTTCCCAGGGCCTCGTCGAGCCATCGGCTGGCTGGTTGGCTGAGAAGCGGCAGGGCTGCGGCGAAGTCGATCTCATCCTTGGCCAGTTGGTTTGCCGGCTTCGCCTTGTAGTGAAGCTGGACCTCTGGAGCAAGGTACGGCCAGCCATCGCGGGTGCGTCGACCGAGGCGGTCGACAGGAAGTGTCACCGCCGGGTGGCGTCGCGAGTGCCAATGCTGCCCTTCGGCGTTGTCGATCATGAACTGGATCCGCCAGGGCGAGGTGGGACCTTCTCGGCACCAGATGTCGTGGACGTGTTCGGGAAGCAGCTCCCCCTCTCTCCAGGGACGCAGCTGCCCGGGCGGATCGGCGGCTTGGATGTCCCAGCCGGGTAGGACGTGGTGGACCATCCACTGATCACGTCGAAGGATCAGGACATCGATGTCACCGTGGGGGCGAAGACTGCGGCCGGCGAACAGTTCGATCGCGTAGCCGCCGGCGATCCACCAAGGCTGTCGAACGTCGCTGCGGCGAAACCGGTCCACGACTTGTCGAGGAGTCTCCGGCTCCCATCTTCCGAGATCGCTCATCGGTCCATCGTTCCACTCAGCAGGGCTGACGCAGCGGGCCATGTTTCGTCTGACAACGTTGGCCGGGCGACGAAGCTGTCCGGCAGCCGGGGGCAGCCGATGGCCACACCCGGCGCCGTCGCTCGGGCGTCGGACCTGCCGCCCTTGATGTCCCTGGACGAAGCTGGCCCACTGGCCGCCGGTGAAGGACGACACCTCCGCGTGAGCGCCCGCCCCGGTGATCAGGACGCCATGGACCTCAAAGCAGCCGGATGACGTCCATAGGATCCTGATCACCCGCCCCGCGCCCCGGCGCGACTGGGCGGCGGCCGGCAGGTCAGCCGCGACGGCATCCGGCCGATGGCGTAGTGCTAGCGCAGGACGTTGGCGATGTGGCCGCCGGCCTGGATGCTGGGGGCCTGGAACGAGGAGACGACAGCGTTCCACGGCTCGGGATGGGGGCCGGACGGCGGATTCGGCTTCGGGATGCGGATCTGCCACGCCAGGCTGTTGCCGCACCAGTCGCCGTCGAGGTGGTCGCCGTGGATGGTGGCGGCGATCGGCTTTCCGGCGATGGCGACGCCGGATGCGGTGGCTGCCGTCGGCTCGTGCCAGGTTCCGGCGACGTTCGAGGTGGCCCGGACGGCACCGTCGTGGCCGGCGAACATGACGATGGCCGGGCCGCCGGCGAACTGGGCCGCGGCGAGGTGCGCCCCGGCCGGTGCGGCCCCGGCACCGGCGACGGCGACCGGTTGCCACGGGTCCGGTATCGGGCCGCCGGTCAGCCTCACCTGCCAGATCCGGCCGTCGAGCCCGGTGACGAACCCGGCGAGGGCGGAGATGGCGGCGAGCCCGCCACCGGGTGTGGCGAAGTTCGGCGGGCTGGCCGGTGCCGTCGTCCAGGTGCCGGTGCTGTTCGACCGGACCACGCGGAGTGCGCCGTCGGTGCCGACGAACGCCACTCCGGGAGTGGTCCCGGGGATCGCGGCGACAACCGCGCCGGGTGGGGCGATGCCGGCGACGGTGATCGGCCGCGGCCCGACCGGCGCGCCGCTCAGGTATGACCTGTTGAAGACCGCGCCGTTGCGGCCGACGAAGAAGACGTCCAGGCCGGCGGCGGCTATCGGGGCCCCGGGTGGGGCCAGGCCGGAGGGGCC
>NZ_WAAS01000226.1:0-10646 GCF_008806585.1 Micromonospora sp. AMSO12t | reverse complement strand
GGGTGACCATGGCGGGCGACGCCGGCTCGGGCGCGGCGCGGGAACTGTTGCTGGTGCTCGCGGTGGCGCTGGCCGGGCTGCTGCTCGCCGTGGTCGCGGTGTTCACGCCGTGGCACGCCACCCCGGACGGGGCCGCGCCAGCCGCTCCGGTCGAGCTTCGCAGCCCGACGGAGCGGCCGGTGCCCACAGTCGGCTGACCGTCGCTGGCCCGCCTGCCCGTCGCCGGAGGAGCCGGTGCGCGGTCAGCGGGCGCGGGTCTCCCCGGCGCCGGCCGCAGAATGTTCCGCCCCCAGTAGGTCGGCGAGGGTGGTCCGGTCGACCACCAGGGCGATCGCGCCGTGCACGGCCAGCCAGACGTCCCGCAGGCCGGTCGCCACACCCACGTAGCCGGCCCGCTCGGCCGGCAGGCCGCGGACGGTCGTCAGGGAGCCGCCGATCGCGCGGAGCACGTCGCCGACGCTGATCTCCACCGCGGGACGGGCCAGGGCGTACCCGCCCTCGGTGCCCCGGTGGCTCACCAGCAGGCCGGCCCGGCGCAGGTCGACCAGGATGCCCTGGAGAAAGCTCAGCGGGATGCCCTGGCTGTCGGCCAGCGTCCCCGCCTTGACCAGCTCGCCGCCGCCGACCGGAGCCGCGGCGGCGACGGCGAGCATGGCCCGGAGCGCGTAGTCACTGCGCGCGGAGACGTACACGTCACTGACCCGCCTGGTCCAACACGCCCCACCGACGCCGGATCGCCTTGTCCGCCGCCCCGAACGCGGCGTCCACCGCCAGGCCCAGCACCAGGATCACGATCATCGTGGAGATCAGCCAGGGCGAGTCGGAGAGTTCCCGCGAGTAGGTCAGCTGCGCGCCCAGCGAGGTCTGCGAGATGCCGACCACGATCAGCTCGCCGGCCATCAGGCTGCGCCAGGAGAACGCCCAGCCCTGCTTGAGGCCGGCCACGATGGCCGGCAGCGCGGCGGGCGCGATGACGTACCGGTACAGGTTGAGCCCTCGGGCGCCGAGGTTGCGGCCGGCGCGCAGCAGCAGCGGCGGCACGTAGTCCACACCGGCGATCACGCCGTTGGCGATGGACGGCGCGGCGCCGAGCACCACCACGAAGAAGATGGCCTTCTCGCTCAGCTCGAACAGCAGGATCGCCAGCGGGAACCAGGCGATCGACGGCATCGTCTGCAACGCGGTGATCATCGAGCCGATCGCGGCCCGCAGGATCCGCGACCGGGCCACCGCGAGGCCGAGCAGCAGGCCGACGGCGACCGAGAAGACGTAGCCGAGGGCCGCCCGGCGCAGGGTGGTGACCAGCCCCTCCCAGAGCTGGACGCCGCTGACCTGCCGGAGCAGCTCCTGACCCACGGCCACCGGGCCCGGCAACGAGTACTCGGGCTTCCAGCCGGTCCAGACCACGACCTGCCAGGCGCCGACGGCGAGGACGAGCGCGGCCAGCTTCGGCCAGGTCGCCGCCCAGAACCGGCTGGCCCGCGTGCGGCTCTTCTCCCGACCGGCCAGCTCCAGGGCGTCCAGCCCGGAGATCTCCGCGTCGGTACGCGGGACGGCGGCGAGGGTGTCACCGGCCATGGCGGCCCACCTCCGTACGCAGGCGGCCGGTGACCTCGGCGGCGATCGCGGCGACCTCGGGGGAGTCGATGCGGCGCGGCCGGGGCACGTCGACCGGGGTGGACCAGATGATCCGGCCGGGCCGGCTGGAGAGCAGGATGATCCGGTCGGCGAGCCGGGCCGCCTCGCGGACGTTGTGCGTCACGAAGAGCACGGTGAGTCGCCGCTCGGTCCAGATCCGTTCCAGCTCGTCGTGCAGGATGTCCCGGGTCATCGCGTCGAGCGCGCCGAACGGCTCGTCCATCAGCAGCACCGGCGTGTCCAGGGCGAGGGTGCGGGCCAGCGCCACCCGCTGGCGCATGCCGCCGGACAGTTCGTGCGGGCGCTTGCGGCCGAAGTCGGCCAGGTGGACCGTGCCGAGCAGCTCGGCGACCCGCTCCCGCCGCGCCGCCCGGGGCAGCCCGCGCAACTTCAGCGGCACCTCGACGTTGCCCTCGACGGTGAGCCAGGGGAAGAGGGCGGGCTCCTGGAACATCAGTCCCGGGTCGACGCCCTCGTCGAGGGTGATCCGCCCGCCGCTGGGCCGGTCGAGGCCGGCGACCAGGTTGAGCAGGGTGCTCTTGCCGCAACCGGAGGCCCCGACCAGGCAGACGAACTCGCCGGGCGCGACGTCGAGGGAGACCCCGTCCAGGGCGACGACGGCGTTCGCCCCGCGCCCGTACACCTTGGTGACGCCGTGCAGCGCGACCGAGCCGGTCGCGCTGCGTGGCGTCGTCGTGGTCGACGTCATGGTTGGACGACCTCGGGCTTGCCCTGGCCCTTGAGCACCTCGTTCAGGTGGGTGAGGTCGTAGAGGCCGTCGAGGCTGACCGGCTGGGTCAGCCCGACCGCGACGGCGTGGTCGAGCCCGGTCTTCAGCGACGTGGCGATCGGGTCGTTGGTGAACTCCAGCGTCGGCCAGGCCTGCTTGATCAGCTTGAGGTCGAGCGGCTTGCCGCTGATCTTTCCGATGTGGTCGGAGATGGCCTGGTGCGTCTCGTCGGGCTTGGTGTTGACGAACTCGTTGGCCGCCACCTGACCCTCGACCAGCTTCTTGACCACGTCCGGGTGTTCCTTGAGGAACTTGGTGCTGACGATCAGGTTGGTGATCACGAACTTCCGGTCCGGCCAGAGGTCGCGCTCGTCGACGAGCACCTTGCCGCCCGCGTTGACCAGCCGGGACACGAACGGCTCGGGCACCCAGGCGCCGTCGATGGCCCCGCTGTTGAAGGTCTCCACCGTCTGGGCGTTCTCCTGCGGGACGATCTTGACGTCGCCGCCGCCCTCCTTGGTCGTCGTGAGGCCCTTCTCCTTGAGCCAGTAGCGGATGGCCACGTCCTGGGTGTTGCCCAGCTGCGGGGTGGAGATCTTCTTGCCCCGGAGCTGCTCCACCGAGGTGATCTCGGGCTTGACCACGAGCGCGACGCCGCCGGAGGCCGCGCCGGAGATGACCCGGACGGCCTCGCCCTTCGACTTCGAGAAGGCGTTCACGGTGGGGTTCGGGCCGATGTACGTCGCGTCGAGCGCGCCGGAGAAGATCGCCTCGATGGCGGCGGGGCCGGCGTTGAAGGTCTTCGTCTCCAGCTTGACGTCGCCGCCGAGCTTCTCGGCGAAGATGCCCTTCTCCACGCCGACCACGGCCGGCGCGTGGGTGATGTTGGGGAAGTAGCCGAGCCGCAGCGTCGTCGGGCCGGAGCCGCCGCCTGCGCCCTCGCTGTCGTCGCCGCAGGCGGCGGCGGTGCCCAGGGTCGCCACGCCGACGACGGCGAGGGTGGCCAGGGAGACCCACCGACGCATGGGGAGCCGTCTCATCGTCCATCCAATCCGCAGTATTCCTACTTAGTTGGTAGGAAGACTGGGGCAGGCGGTGAACTGGCGTCAAGGGCCAACCACATGCCGGGATCTGCGTCCCAGAAAAAGCGGCAATCTCTACTGATTGGATGTGCTTTGCGGCCGGTGTTCCCGGCGCCGTCGCCGGCCGCCGGGGCGGCTGCGTGCGACGCCCCGGGCGCCGGTCGGGGCGGCAGGCGAGAGGTCGCCGGTGGCGGGGGTGCCGACGCGCTAGGGTCGATCCCGTGGCGGCGCGGAGATCGAGAATTCCAGCGACGAAGTACCCGGTAGAGCGGTTCACGCTCGACAACGGCCTGCGGGTGGTCCTGACCCCCGACCGCAGCGCCCCGGTGATCGGGGTGGCGGTCGTCTACGACGTCGGCATCCGCTCCGAACCCGAGGGGCGTACCGGCTTCGCCCACCTCTTCGAGCACCTCATGTTCCAGGGCTCCGAGAACCTGGAGAAGCTGGCGCACTTCCGGCACGTGCAGGGGGCGGGCGGCACCTTCAACGGCTCCACCCACCTGGACTACACCGACTACTTCGAGACCCTGCCGAGCAACGCCCTGGAGCGGGCGCTGTTCCTGGAGGCCGACCGGATGCGCGGCCCCCGGCTGACCGAGGAGAACCTGCGCAACCAGGTCGACGTGGTCAAGGAGGAGATCCGGGTCAACGTCCTCAACCGCCCGTACGGCGGCTTTCCCTGGCTGACCCTGCCGCCGGTCATGTTCGACACCTTCCCGAACGCGCACGACGGCTACGGCTCCTTCGTCGACCTGGAGTCGGCCACCGTCCCCGACGCCGCCGACTTCTTCCGCCGCTACTACGCGAGCGGCAACGCGGTGCTGGCGGTCAGCGGCGACATCGACGTAGCCGAGGCGACCACGCTGATCGAGCGGCACTTCGGCGACGTGCCGGCGCGTCCCGCCCCGAAGCGGCCCGACTTCACCGAGCCCGACCTGACCGAGGAGCGGCGCACCTCGTACACCGACGAGTTGGCCCCGCTGCCGGCGGTGGCAGGCGCCTGGCGGGTGCCCGACCCGATCACCGACTTCGCCGCCTACCTGCCGTACGTCGTGCTGGCCGAGGTGCTCACCGACGGCGACGCGTCCCGGCTGGTCGAGCGGCTGGTCCAGCGGGACCGGGCGGTGACCAGCCTCGGCGGCTACGTCGGCTTCATGGGCGACCCGTTCGACGTGCGGGACCCGACGGCGCTGCTGCTCCAGGCGCACCTGCCCCCCGGCGGGGACGTGGACAAGGTGCTGCGCACCATCGACGAGGAGCTGGACCGGCTCGCCACCGACGGCGTGGCCGAGGGGGAACTGGCCCGCACCCAGGCCCGGATGGCGACCCACCTGCTGCGCGACACCGACGCGGTGCTCGGCCGGGCGTTGCAGATGGCCGTGCTGGAGCAGCAGCGCGGCGAGCCGGGGCTGCTCAACGACCTGCCCCGGCTCGTCGGCGAGGTCACCGACGAGCAGGTCCGCGCCGCCGCGGCCACCCTGCGGCCCGAGCGCCGCGCGTCCATCGAGGTCATCCCAGGAGGGGCCAAATGAGCGTGACCGCACCGGCCGCGCCCCGGGCGCTGCCGCCGCTCGGCCCGAACCGCAGGCTCAAGCTGCCGAAGCAGGCCGAGCGCACGCTGGGCAACGGGCTGACCGTGATCGCCGTACGCCGGCCGGCGGTGCCGCTGGTGGAGGTGCGGCTGTGGATGCCGTTCGGCCGCACCCACCTCGCCCGGGGCGCCGTGCTCGCGCAGACCCTGCTCTCCGGCACGGGGACCATGTCCAGCGTGCAGATCGCGGCCGAGTTGCAGAAGGTCGGCGGCGGGCTCTCCGCCGGGATCGACCCGGACCGGCTGATGCTCTCCGGCGCCGGCCTGGTCACCGGGCTGGACCGGATGCTGGAGATCCTCGCCGAGGTGCTGACCGACGCGGCCTACCCGAACGACGACGTCGCCACGGAGCGGGACCGGCTGGTGGACCGGATCCACGTGGCGCGGAGCCAGCCGGCGCACCTGGCCCGCACCGCCCTGCTCCGGCGGGTCTACGGCAGCCACCCGTACGCGGTGCAGACCCCCGAACCGGAGGCGGTCCGGGCGGTCCGGCCGGGAGCGCTGCGGACCCTGCACGCCCAGCGGGTGCACCCCGCCGACGCCGTGCTGGTGCTGGTCGGTGACGTGCAGCCGGACCGGGCGCTGGACGCCGCCGAGAAGGCACTGTCCGGGTGGACCGGCGCCGGGCACACCGCCGACCTGCCGCCCGCTCCGCCGCTGGAGCCCGGGCCGCTGCTGCTGGTCGACCGCCCGGGGGCGGTGCAGTCCTCGCTGCGGATGGCGTTGCCGGCGGTGCCCCGCACCCACCCGGACCACGCCGCGCTGCAACTGGCCAACCTGATCTTCGGCGGCTACTTCTCCTCCCGCTGGGTGGAGAACATCCGCGAGGACAAGGGCTACACGTACGGGGGGCACTCCCTCGTCGAGCACTCGGTGGCCGGGTCGGTGCTGGTCGCCGCCGTCGACGTGGCCACCGAGGTCACCGGGCCGGCGCTGCTGGAGACGACGTACGAACTCGGCCGGCTGGCCTCCCTCCCGCCCCGCGAGGACGAGCTGGAGCAGGCCCGCCAGTACGCCCTCGGCACCCTCCAGCTCGGGATGTCCACCCAGGCCGGGCTCGCCTCGCTGACCAGCGCGTACGCCGGCAGCGGGCTGCGCCTGGAGTTCCTGGCCGAGCACGCCGCCCGGCTGGCGAAGGCGACCGTGGCCGACGTGGCCGAGGCGGCGGCCCGCTACCTCGCCCCGGCGCAGGCGGTCACCGTGGTGCTGGGCGACGCCGAACGGATCGGGCCGCAGGTGGCGGCGCTGGCCCCGGTCACCACCGAGCCGGCACGACCGTGAGCGGTGAGCCCGCGCCGCCGCTGGCCCGTTCCACCCTGGACCGGGCGGCCCACCGGCGCACCGACCCCGGGTGGCTGGCGCAGGCGTGGAGCCGGGCCCGGGTGCTGGTGCTCGACTCCGCCGACGGTGGCCGGGCGCTGGTGCGTACCGACACGTCGCCACCGAAGCTGGTGCTGGTCGACCCGGCCGGGCTGCCCGAGCCGACGTCGCCGATGTTCCTCGGCGTCGAGCCGGACGGGGTGCCGGTCTTCGCCGTGGACGCCCCGCTGCCGGCGGTGTCCGGGGCCCGGGCGGCGCACCTGCGCGAGGTCGGGCACCTGCTCGGCGACCGCGACGCCGGGCTGTTCACCACCGCGCTGGCGCTGGTCAACTGGCACCTGCGGCACCGCTACTCGTCGGCCACCGGGCACCCGACGGAGGTGGACGAGGCCGGCTGGTCCCGGGTCGACCCGGCCGGGGAGCGGATCTGGCCGCGTACCGATCCCGCGATGATCGTGCTGGTGCACGACGGCGTTCCGGGCCTGGACGGGCGGTGCCTGCTCGGCAACAACGCCACCTGGCCGCACACCGCCGGCGAGCGCCGGTTCTCCTGCCTCGCCGGCTACGTCGAGCCGGGGGAGTCGGCCGAGGCCGCGGTGCTGCGCGAGGTCCGCGAGGAGGTCGGCGTCCCGGTCGACGACATCGCGTACGCGGGCAGTCAGGCGTGGCCGTTTCCCGGCTCCCTGATGCTCGGCTTCCTCGCCACGGCGGATCCGGAGCATCCGGTGCAGGTGGATCCGACGGAGATCGCGTTCGCCCGGTGGTTCTCCCGCCGGGAGATCGGCGCGGCCCTGGCGGGACGGCCGGTGGAGGTCGGCGGGGCCCGCCTGGTGCTGCCGCCGCCGTCGTCGATCGCGCTCTTCCTGATCCACCGCTGGCTCGACGGGCACTGCTGAGCCGGTCCCGCCGCGCGCGGGCGCGCCGGTGGCCGGGGGTCGTGCGGTCCCGGCCCGTGGCCGCCGTTGCCGCGGCGGTCACGGACCGGGAACACGGGCCGCCGTGGTCGGCTGGGGCAAAGGAGCACGGCGGGGGAGCCGGTCCGACCACGACGGACGTCTGGGTGCGGGTCAGCTGCCTCGGTCGTCGGGTGCGGCCCGCCGTCCGCGGCCCGGCTCGTCGAGCGGGAGCACCTTGACCCGCTGCTTCCCGGAGCGGACCGCGCCGACCGTGGCGAGGGCCCGGGCCAGCAGCAGCGCGGCGTCGCGCTCCTCGGCATGCACGATCTGGCGGCGCGGCTCGGGCGTGGTGGTCTCGTCGCGGAGTCGGTCACCGCACGCCCAGGCGGCGGCGATGTCCACGTCGGCGGCTGCGCGGATGTCGGTGCGAACGATCAGGAACCGCATGCGGGTCTCCGGATGAATCGCGAGGGTGGGGAACGGGTGGAAGTTCCACGTCACTCTGTCGTCATGTTACGCCGCGCGGTCGTCTCATCAAGTGAAACGCGACGATTGGTCCGGAGGCTCATCCGATCAGCGGATGCCTGGTCGGCGGGGTGGCAGGGCGCAGACGCGGCGGGGCCGCCGGCACGCTGCCGGCGGCCCCGCGACGGTCGACGGATCAGTTCAGATCGAACTGTCCGTTCTTCGCGCCGGCGATGAAGCCCAGCCAGCCGGCCCGGTTGAACAGCAGCACCGGACCGCCCTGGTCCTTGCTGTCGCGCAGGGCCACCGCGACCGGCCCGGTCCTCAGTGGTGCGACCTCGACGCAGTTCGAGGTCTGGCTGCGCGTGCTCTTACGCCACGGGGCGTCGGCGAGCTGGGCGAGTACGGACGGCGTGTTGCGGATCTCGTTCATCGTGCCACTCCTGAGGTGAACTGCTCCGATGGAACGAGTGGCGCCGCACGACCCGACGGTGGGCCCCCGTGCTCACCGGTCCGTCAGGCGCCCGGAATGCCGGCGGCGTTGGGTCGGCGCCGTTGCCGGCCCGTACGCCACCGTGGACGCGGTCGCCGTGCCGGGCAGCCGCCCCGTCGCCTCGATCAGCCAGGAGAGGGTGTCCGATTCGGAGAGCGCCGCCGTGCATAGCCACTCGAACACCACTTTATAGCGATTTAGGGCGTTTACCTCGGTCGACATGACGTCGGTGAACCCCCCTTCGATGGCCAGCGTCTCCGGATCGAGCGGATCCGCGAACCGGTAGACCGAGAACGCGGTCGGCGGGAGGTACCAGTCGCCGATCTGGGTGTCGCGTGGCAGCACGTGCAGTGTGACGTTCGGCAGCATCGCCAGTTCGCAGAGCTGCACCAGCTGCGCGCGCAGCACCTCCGGCGGCCCGGTCCGGCCGCCGAGCGCCGCCTCCTCCAGCACCGCCGTGTAGCGGGGCGCGTCGGTCGAGCGGGTGAGCAGCGACTGCCGGGCCAGCCGGGCCCGCACCTCGGTGTCGATGTCCTCACCGGCCTCCGGGTCGCCGGCCTCCTCGTCGACCTGCCGGGCCGAGGCGATCCGCACCGACGCGTAGTCCGGCGTCTGGAGCAGGCCCGGCACCAGGACCGGGTTGTATTCCGAGATCTCCGCGCAGCCCGCCTCCAGCTCGGCGAAGCTGCGCTGCTGCTGGGTCATCACCGGGTAGTTGCGCAGCCAGCCGCGGATGTCGCCGGCCTCCTCGGTGATGCCGAGGAGTTCCTGGCGCAGCGCCTCGTCGGCGCCGTAGAGATCCAGCAGCACGCGGACGTCGTCCGGGTCCGGGCGGCTGCGGCCGTTCTCCAGCCGGGACAACTTGGACGCGGACGCCCAGCCGATCCGCTCGATGACCTGGTCTCCCGTGAGACCCGCGGCCTCGCGCAGCCGGCGCAGCTCGGTGCCCAACCTGCGGCGGCGCAGGATCGGGCTGGGTGAGGCAGGAGGCACGACGTCCTCTTTTCCCGTGGACCGCCGCAGACGCGACGGTAACTGTATGAAATTCGCCCCCCACGGTCAGTATGGACGGCGCGCCTCCCGCCGGAGGTCCCGGTGGGGGCGTGTCTCGCAGAAAAGAGGACCGTGGAAGGGCACGGCGTCCGGTACGACGCCGTCGGCCCGACCGTGCCACCCCAGACCGCGCCACGCCGCGCACCACCCCCGCCGGAGGGACCCCATGCGCACCGTCCTGCGCCGCCCGGATTTCCGCCTGCTCTTCGGCGGCCTGCTCGCCAGCATGGCCGCCGAGTCGATCCTGTTGCTGGCCCTCGCCATCTGGGTGAAGGACCTGACCGGGTCGGACGGGCTGGCCGGCGCCACCATCTTCGCGGTCATCGCCCCGATGACCCTGGCCCCGCTGGTGGGGTGGATCGTCGACCGCTACCCCCGGCGCCCGTTCTTCGTGGCGGCGAACCTGGTGACGGCCGTGCTGCTCACCCCGCTCCTCGTGGTGCGGGACCGGACCGACGTGTGGATCATCTACGTGGTGGCGGCCCTCTACGGCCTGTCGTACATCACCCTCAGCGCGGTGCTCAGCGGCCTGATCCGCCAGCTCGTGCCGGTGGAACTGCTGGCCGAGGCCAACGGCGTGCTCCAGACCGTACGCCAGGGGCTGCGGCTGGTCGGCCCGCTGGCCGGCGCCGGGCTCTACGCCGCCGTCGGCGGCTGGATGCTGGCCGTGATCGGGATGGCCGGCTTCCTGTCGGCGGCCGTCGTGGTGGGCCTGCTCCGCACGACGGAGACGCCGCCCACCGGGCCCGGGCTGCGCTGGCCGGCCGAGGTGAGCGCCGGGCTGCGTCACCTGGCCGGGGAGCCGGCGCTGCGCCGGGCGCTGCTCGGCTACGGGCTGGGATCGCTGGCGATGGGCTTCAGCGAGTCGTTGATCTTCGCGTACGTCGACCAGGGGCTGCGCCGGGACGCCGCGTTCGTCGGCGTGCTGGTCACCGTGCAGGGCATCGGCGGACTGGTCGGCGGGCTGCTCTCCCCGGCCGTGGTGCGCCGCGCCGGCGAGGTGGGCACGCTCGCCGCCGGGGTGGCGTTCTTCGGACCGGCCTCGCTGGCGCTGGTGTACCCGAACCTCTGGCTCGGCTTCGTCGCCGTACTGCTGGCCGGGGTGTCGCTGCCGCTGACGATGGTCGGGCTGCACACGCTGATCCAGCGGCGTACCCCGCAAGCGCTGCTCGGCCGGGTCGCCGCGGCCTCGGAGGCCGTGGTCAGCGGCCCGCAGGCGCTCTCGATCGGCGCGGGGGCGCTGCTCGTAGGGGTGCTGGACTACCGCGTCCTGTTCGCCCTGATCGGGGTGGCCACCCTGCTCGCCGGCGGCTACCTCTGGCACGGCCGCACGCTCAGCCCACCGCCACCCGTCCGGATCCCCGCCCCCCGCCGGCCT
>NZ_WAAS01000225.1:0-10753 GCF_008806585.1 Micromonospora sp. AMSO12t | reverse complement strand
CGGGCTTCGGCCGCCGGCTCCGGATCTCCCGCCGCTCCGCGCAGTTCGGGCAGGCGCAGTGCCGTCCGCACCGACTCCGGTGCCAGCCTCCACGGTGACCCACTTTCTCCCCCACCCCGCTGTCGAGGTGGGCCGCCCCGCCACGGGAAAGCGGGGCGGCCCCGGCAGGACCCGCCCACGTCCTCGACGACGGCGAACGGGCCCGCGTGGTGACAGTCTGGTGAGGACACCACTACCGTCGACACATGCTCGCCGCATCCGCGCAGGTCAACGAGCCGGTCGAGCGGGCACGGGAGACACGCCGACGGGACCGAGCAGAATGTGGGGAATCGATGGGCACCGCCACCAACTACGTGCTGGGTGAGCTACGCACGTTCCGCGCTCAGCTCGGCCTGAGCCAGGACGACTTCGGCAGGACGATCGGCTACTCCGGGTCGCACGTCAGCTCCGTCGAGACGGGCGGTCGCCCGCCGACCCGGGAGTACATGAAGGCGATCGACGACCAGCACGACACGGGCGAGCGGTTCGGCCGGATGCTCCGTGAGCTGGCCCGGCTGGACGCCACGCCGGCCTGGCTGCGGGAGTGGATCGAGTTCGAGCGGGAGGCGGCGACGTTGCGCTGGTTCGAGCTGGCGTACGTGCCGGGCCTGCTCCAGACCGAACGCTACGCCCGCGCCACGCTGGCGGGGGGCCGGTTCACGGCCGACGAGGTCGAGCGGATCGTCGCGTCCAGGCTGGAGCGTCAGGCGATCCTCGGCCGGGAGCGGCCACCCCAGCTCATCGCCGTCGTCGACGAGGCCGTGCTACGTCGGCCGGTGCTCGACCAGCCGGGGCTCATGGCCGAGCAGCTCGATCACCTGGTGGCCCTCGCGACGCAGGAACACGTGCAGCTCCACGTCGTCCCGGCCGACGCCGGCATGTATCTCGGACTGGCCGGCCAGTTCATCATCGCCGAGCTGCCGGACGGCACCCGCGTGGCCCACGCGGACAACCAGCTCAGCGCGCAGATCGTCGACGCATCCACCGACATTGCTAGGCTGGCCAGGACGTGGGAGATCGTGCGGAACGAGGCCCTCCCCCGCCGGCAGTCGACCGTGCTGATCAAGGAGGTGGCGAAGTCATGGACGTGATGACCCCGCGGTGGCGTAAGTCGACGAGATCCGGCGGCAACGGCGGTTCCTGCGTCGAGGTCGCGGACAACCTGCCGGGCGTCGTGCTGGTACGCGACACCAAGGACCGCGAGGGCGGCACCCTCCACTTCGACTCCCGGGCGTGGCAGTCGTTCGTCGGCCTGGCCAGGCGGATCGGCCCGGTCGGCTGATCCGCTCCTCCCCCCGTCTTCATGCCGCGTATCCCGCCGGCGCCCTCCCGACGGCGGCAGCGGGGACGTGCACGACCGACTCGGCCGCCCGGGCGAGCAGCCGCCGGTCGGCGTCCCGGGCGGGATGCAGGGCGGCGGAGACGCTCACCCGCACCTCCAGGTCCCGGGCGGCGAGCACCCGGCCCACCGAGCGCAGCAGGTCGTCGTCCCCGACGAATGCGGCGGCCGTGGTCGGCACGCCGGTCGCGGCCCACCGGTAGCCGATCCGCAGCGGCACCACCGGCGCCCCGGCGTCGATCGCCGCCTGGAACAGCGCCGGACGGAACCCCCGGCCGGGGCGGCAGGCGATCGCGTCGGCGGTGCCGCACCAGGTCGTACCCTCCGGAAAGACCGCCACCGGGCTGCCGGCGCGCAGCGCGGCGGTGACCCGAGCCACCGTCGCGGGCAGGGCGCGGGGGCGGGCCCGGTCGACCAGGACGGTGCCGGCCGCCGCCGCGAGCAGCCCGACCAGCGGCCAGGACCGGACCTCCCGCTTGGCCACCATCCGGGCCGGCGCGACGGCCAGCAGCGCGAGCACGTCCAGCCAGGAGGCATGGTTGGCGACCAGCAGCGCCGGCCGCCGGGGCGGCCGGCCGCGCACCACGAGGCGCACGCCGAACGCGCGCAGCGTCCACCGGGCCCAACCACGCAGGGCCGCCGCCCGGTCCCCGGCCGGCAGCACCGGCAGCAGCACCGCCAGCACCGTCCCCGCCGACAGCGTCCCGAGGACGGCGAGGGTGCGGCCCGCCCGCCGGACGGGCGACACGGCCGGCGCCTCGCCGGCCGCCGGAAGGCAGGTGGGCCCGCACCCCGAGGCGGGTAGCCAGAGGCGTCCGGCGATGCTCACCGCTCGGCCCCGCCGAGGAAGTGCCGCAGGTAACGGGGGTTCATCCGGTCCAGGGAGAAGAGCACGTAGAAGTCGGCCACCCCGAAGTCCGGGTCGTACGCCGGCTCGCCGCAGACCCAGGCCCCGAGGCGCAGGTAGCCGCGCAGCAGCGGCGGAACGGTGGCCCGCGCGGCCGGGCCGTCGGCCGCCGCCGGCCCGACGAGCCCGTCCGGCTCGGCGAACCAGGGGCGCCTCGGCCGTACGCGCAGCCGCGGCGGGGCCAGGTGCCGGGCCGCGACCTCGTCCCACACCCGCGCGACGGTCCCGCCCCCGTCGGCAACCGGCACCGACGCGCAGCCGCCGAGCCAGCGCGACCCGCGCAGGTGCAGGTAGCGGACGATGCCAGCCCACATGAGGTTGATCACCGCGCCGGAGCGGTGATCGGGGTGTACGCAGGACCGGCCGGCCTCGACCAGGTCGTCGCGGAGCGGGTCGAGCCCGGTGAGGTCGAACTCGGTCGCGGCGTACCGCCGGTCGGTGCGGCCCGGCGGGAGCAGCCGGTACGTGCCGACCACCTCGCCGGTGCCCTCCTGACGGACGATCAGGTGGTCGCAGTACGCGTCGAGGTCGTCGACGTCGAGCCCGGCGGCCCCCGGGCGCAGGGTGGCGCCGAGTTCGGTGGCGAACACCTCGTGACGGAGGCGTTGCGCGGCCGCGACCTCGCTCGGGTCGTCGGCGATCAGCAGGGTGTAACCGCTGGTCGTCAGGGGTGCGCCAGCGGCGTGCAGAACGGCCATGGGACCTGTGTAGGCGGCCCGGGTTGCCGGCCGGCGGGGTGAGGGGTGTCGATGAGGTGAACGGCCCGTGCCGGTGTCGGGCGACGACCGCGGCGAGGTCGGCGCTCGTCTCAGCGGTTGGCGCGCAGGTCCCGGGCGAGATGCGAGCGCCGGAACCCCACCGTGACCAGGCGCCGCAGGTCGGCCCGGTTGTCGTGCATGAGCTGCACGTGGAAGTAGTTGACGTATTCGAGCGCGGCGAAGAGCCCGAAGGCCAGCCCCGGGTACGACCGCGCGCCGGGCGTCCGCACGGCGGCCACGGCACAGGCGATGATCACGACGGCCAGGAGGATCGGCAGGGCGGCGCGGGCGGTGCCGAAGTGGCGCCGGCCGGGCAGGCGCGGCTCCCCGCGGCGCAACTGCCGGAGCTTGAGCGCCCAGTAGGCCGCGCCCACCACGAGCAGGGCCGCGAACGCCCCGAAGCCGGCGAGGTTCGCCGCCGTCGGCGGCAGGCCCACCAGTTGGAACCACACCCACGCCTGTAGGGGAACGTTCAGCAGCTCCCAGCCGGCGAGCGAGCGGAGCCGGCGCCGGGCCGCCTCGCGGGTCGGGCCGGCCGGCAGGTGAGGACTGGGCACGGCCCCACAGTGGCACAGCACCGGACGAACACCGGGGTCGACGGCGTGCGAGGCTGCCGGGGGCGCACCGGCGACGGGGCCGGGCGTCGCGGTCGGAGGTGTCTCATGATCATCGAGTCGCGTTTCAACGGGCCGCCCGGCTCGGGCAACGGCGGCTGGAGCGCCGGGGTCCTCGCCGGCGCCGCCGGCCCCGGGCCGGTCGAGGTGACGTTGCGTCGCCCTCCCCCGCTGGAGACCCCGCTCACTCTCGTCGACGGCGAGGTCCGCGACCCGCAGGGCAACCTCGTCGCCCAGGTCCGCCCCACGGAGGACCCCCGGGCGGTGGTGCCGCCGGTGGACCTGCCGGCCGCGCGGGCCGCCTCGGCGGCGTACCCCGGGCTGGTCGACCACCCCTTCCCGGGCTGCTACGTCTGCGGTCCGGACCGCGCCGACGGGCTGCGGATCTTTCCGGGGCGGCTGCCGGACGGCCGCACCGCCGCGCCGTTCCGGGTGCCCGGGTCGGTCACGACCGCCACCGTCTGGGCCGCGCTGGACTGCCCCGGCGGCTGGGCCGTGATCGCCCCCGGCCGGCCGTACGTCCTGGGCCGGATCGCGGCGGTGGTCGCGGCGCTGCCGGAGCCGGGCGACGAGTGCGTGGTGACCGGCGTCATGGTCGGCGGCGAGGGCCGCAAGGCGCTCGTGCACACCAGCCTGTACGGACCCGACGGCGCTCTCCTGGCCTGGGCCCGGGCAACCTGGATCGCCGTGGCCGACGACATCGGATAATCGTTCCTGGGGATGAGGGCCTCCTGCCTGAGGCGGAGGTGGATCTCGGAAGTGCGCCTGATTGACCTGGTTGCGCCCGCCCGCCACGCTGTGTCACGGCGTACCCCGACGCCACCGCACGAAGGAGAGCAATGACTGACGGGCAGAGAAGCCCCACCGGTGACGGTCAGATCGTGGTGTCCGGCCTGACGAAGCAGTACAAGAACGTCCGGGCCGTCAACGATCTGTCGTTCACCGTCGAACCGGGGCGGGTGACCGGCTTCCTCGGCCCCAACGGCGCCGGCAAGACGACCACGCTGCGGATGCTGCTGAACCTGGTCACGCCGACCAGCGGGACGGCGACCATCAGCGGGCGGCGCTACGCCGACCTGACCGACCCGCTGCGGCACGTCGGCGCCGTGCTGGAGGCGTCCAGCGCGCACAAGGGCCGCACCGGCATCAACCACCTGCGGGTGATCGCCGCGGCGGCCGGCCTGCCGAAGCACCGGGCCGACGAGGCGCTGGCGCAGGTCGGGCTCACTCCGGCGGCGAAGCGCAAGTTCAAGGGCTACTCGCTCGGCATGAAGCAGCGGCTCGGCATCGCCGCCGGGATGCTCGGCGACCCCCGCGTGCTGATCCTCGACGAGCCCGCCAACGGGCTCGACCCGGAGGGCATCCGGTGGATGCGCGGCTTCCTCAAGAACCTCGCGCACGAGGGCCGCACGGTGCTGGTCTCCAGCCACCTGCTGTCGGAGATGCAGCTGCTCGCCGACGACGTGGTGATCATCGCCGCCGGGCAGCTGGTCCGCCAGGGCACGGTCGAGCAGGTCATGGGCTCGATGGCGCAGGGCGTACGGGTCCGCGTCCGCACCCCGCAGGCCGACGCGCTGACCGCCGCCCTCAAGGAGGGTCCGGCGACGGTCGACGTCGACGAGCACGGCGTCCTGCTGGTGGGCGGGGTGGACGCCCCGACCGTGGGCCGGGTCGCCCTGACGGCCGGCGTCGAACTGCATGAACTGACCACGGAACGGCCCGACCTCGAACGGGTCTTCCTGGAGCTGACGGCCGGAAAGGCGGGCATCCGATGAACCTCGTCCGGTCCGAGCTTCTCAAGATCCGCACCACCAGCACCTGGTGGTGGCTGGCCATCGCCGCGTTCCTGTCGATCGCGCTGGCCTTCGCCTTCAACGCCTGGGTCGCCAACGAGACGTTGAACGGCAACGCCGAGGAACTGGGCGTCACCGGCGACCAGGCCTCTGCGGCGGCGCAGGCCGCGAACCTGTACACCTCCGGGCAGTACCTGGGCCTGATGTTCGTGATGCTGATCGGCATCCTGATGGTCACCAACGAGTTCTTCCACCAGACGGCGACCACCACGTTCCTGGCCACACCGCGGCGCACGTCGGTGATCCTCAGCAAGCTGGTCGCGGCCAGCCTGCTGGGCATCGGTTTCTGGCTGGTGACCACGCTGATCGACCTGGCCGCCGGGGCGGTGTTCCTGTCGGCCAACGGCCACGGCACCCTGCTCGGCGAGTGGGCCGTGCAGCGGGCGCTGCTGCTCAACCTGCTGGCGTACGCGATCTGGACGGTCCTCGGCATCGGCATCGGCACGCTGATCACCAACCAGCTCGGCGCGGTGATCACCGCCGCGGTGCTCTACCTCGTCGGCACGCAGGTGGTGGGGCTGCTGTTCATGCTGCTGTCGAACCTGCTCAACAGCGAGGCCGTGGTCAAGTGGCAGGTGATCTGGCCCGCCATCGCCTCGACCGTCATGGTCAGCGAGGGCCAGACCGACTTCACCCCCGCCTGGTGGGTCGGCGCGCTCGTGCTGATCGGCTACGCGGTGGTGAGCGGGGTCGTCGGCGTGCTCATCACCCGGCGGCGCGACATCTCCTGACGGTCCGGGCGCAGGCGGCGGGGGTGGTGCCGAGCACCACCCCCGCCGCCGTTCGACATGGGGCCGGCCGCCACATCGGGCCTTACCAGCAGCCGGCCGCACACGCAGCGTTTGGTGAACTTCTGGCATCTTCTGTGAAACGGGCCACGGGTCGGAGGCGGAAATGCCTGTGGCATCCGTACGGCGTAGCCTGGGAGCCGTCTCGTGCGCGCTCGAAGGCAGGGCGACACCGGACACCGCGTGACACACAAACCCGCGTGAAAGAGGCGATTACCGGCCGTGTCGACCCAGCAGACTTCGCAGGAGAACCCACTGGCGGGTTTCGGTCCGAACGAGTGGATCGTCGAGGAGATGTACCAGCGCTACCTCGCCGACCCCACCAGCGTCGATTCGGCCTGGCACGACTTCTTCGCGGACTACCGCCCGGCGCCCGGCGCCGGGAAGCCGCGCGGAACTGAGCAGGCCCCGAAGCCGGCCGCCAAGCCGGAGCCCGCCGGCCAGCAGGAGGCGGCCACCGCGGTCGCGCAGCCGACGGAGAAGAAGCCGGCGGAGAAGAAGCCCGAGACCAAGCCGGAGACCAAGCCGGAGAAGCCCGCCGCCAAGGCCGCCCCGGCCAAGCCGGCGCCCGCGAAGGCGGCTCCCGCCAAGCCCGCGGCCACCAAGCCGACCGCCACCGGTCCGCAGACCACCCCGCTGCGCGGCGTGGCCGCGAAGATCGTCCAGAACATGGACGCCTCGCTGGCCGTGCCGACCGCCACCAGCGTGCGCGCCGTCCCGGCCAAGCTCCTGGTCGACAACCGCATCGTGATCAACAACCACCTCACCCGTGGGCGCGGTGGCAAGGTCAGCTTCACCCACCTCATCGGCTACGCGATGGTCCGGGCCCTGGTCGCCCACCCGGAGATGAACAACTCCTTCGCCGAGGTCGACGGCAAGCCGGTCATGGTCCGGCCGGAGCACGTCAACCTGGGCATCGCGATCGACCTGGCCAAGCCGGACGGCAGCCGCAACCTGGTGGTCCCCTCCATCAAGGCGTGCGAGCAGATGGACTTCCGGCAGTTCTGGCAGGCGTACGAGGACGTGGTCCGGCGTGCCCGCCGCAACGAGCTGACCATGGACGACTACTCCGGCACCACGATCTCGCTGACCAACCCCGGCGGCATCGGCACCGTGCACTCGATGCCGCGCCTCATGCAGGGGCAGAGCGCCATCATCGGCGTCGGCGCGATGGAGTACCCGGCCCCCTACCAGGGCATGTCCGAGGCCACCCTGGCCGAGCTGGCCGTCAGCAAGGTCATCACCCTCACCAGCACGTACGACCACCGGATCATCCAGGGCGCCCAGTCCGGCGAGTTCCTGAAGGTCATGCACGAGCTGCTGCTCGGTGAGCACGGCTTCTACGACCAGATCTTCACCTCGCTGCGCATCCCGTACGAGCCGGTGCGCTGGATGCGCGACGTCGCGGTCAACAACGAGGGCCAGATCAACAAGACCGCCCGGGTGCACGAGCTGATCCACGCGTACCGCGTGCGCGGCCACCTGATGGCCGACACCGACCCGCTCGAGTTCAAGATCCGCAAGCACCCCGACCTGGACGTGCTCCAGCACGGGCTGACCCTCTGGGACCTCGACCGCGAGTTCCCGGTCAACGGCTTCGCCGGCAAGCAGCGGATGAAGCTGCGCGCCGTCCTCGGCGTGCTGCGCGACTCGTACTGCCGGCGCGTCGGCATCGAGTACATGCACATCCAGGACCCGGAGGAGCGGCGCTGGATCCAGGAACGGATCGAGCGCAAGTACGAGAAGCCGTCGGCCGACGAGCAGAAGCACGTGCTCAACCGGCTCAACGCCGCCGAGGCGTTCGAGACCTTCCTCCAGACCAAGTACGTCGGGCAGAAGCGCTTCTCGCTGGAGGGCGGCGAGTCGCTGATCCCGCTGCTCGGCGAGGTGCTGGAGGCCTCCGCCGAGGGCGGGCTGGACGAGGTCGTCATCGGCATGGCCCACCGTGGCCGGCTGAACGTGCTGGCCAACATCGTCGGCAAGCCGTACGAGAAGATCTTCTCGGAGTTCGAGGGGCACCTGGACCCGCGTTCCACCCAGGGCTCCGGCGACGTGAAGTACCACCTGGGCCAGAACGGCAAGTTCACCACGCCCGACGGCGACCACGCGGTCAAGGTCTCGGTGGTGGCGAACCCGTCGCACCTGGAGGCCGTCGACCCGGTGCTGGAGGGCATCGTCCGGGCCAAGCAGGACCGGATAGACCTCAAGCTGGAGGGCTACACCGTGCTGCCGCTGGCGGTGCACGGTGACGCCGCCTTCGCCGGCCAGGGCGTGGTCGCCGAGACCCTCAACCTCTCGCAGCTGCGCGGCTACCGCACGGGCGGCACCGTCCACGTGGTGGTCAACAACCAGGTCGGCTTCACCACCGCCCCGGAGTACAGCCGCTCCAGCCTCTACAGCACGGACGTCGCCCGGATGATCCAGGCGCCGATCTTCCACGTCAACGGCGACGACCCCGAGGCCGTGGTCCGGGTCGCCCGGCTGGCCTTCGAGTACCGGCAGGCGTTCAACAAGGACGTCGTCATCGACATGGTCTGCTACCGCCGGCGCGGGCACAACGAGGGCGACGACCCGTCGATGTCCAACCCGCAGATGTACAAGATCATCGACTCGAAGCGGTCCGTCCGGAAGCTCTACACCGAGGAGCTGATCGGGCGCGGCGACATCACCGTGGAGGACGCGGAGGAGCTGCTGCGCGACTACCAGTCGCAGCTGGAGCGGGTCTTCAAGGCCACCCGCGACGCGGCCACCACGCCGCGGCAGCTCAGCCGCCCGAAGCGGGAGGACGAGCCGGAGCCGCAGGTGGAGACCGCCACCGACGCGGCCGTCGTCAAGGCCGTCGGCGAGGCGCACGTCAACCTGCCGGAGGGCTTCACCCCGCACAAGCGGATCCAGCAGCTGCTCGACCGGCGGGCCAAGATGTCCGTCGAGGGCAACATCGACTGGGGCTTCGGCGAGATCATCGCGTTCGGCTCGCTGCTGCACGACGGGGTCACCGTCCGGCTCGCCGGGCAGGACTCCCGCCGGGGCACCTTCGTCCAGCGGCACGCCTCCGTGGTCGACGCCCAGACCGGCGACGACTACCTGCCGTTGCAGTCGCTGACCGGCGACGGCGAGCGGTCCCGGTTCTTCGTGCACGACTCCCTGCTCAGCGAGTACGCGGCGATGGGCTTCGAGTACGGCTACTCGGTGGAGAACATCAACGCGCTGGTCGCCTGGGAGGCGCAGTTCGGCGACTTCGTCAACGGCGCCCAGTCGGTGATCGACGAGTTCATCTCCTCCGGCGAGGTGAAGTGGGGCCAGCGCTCCGCCGTCACCCTGCTGCTGCCGCACGGCCACGAGGGCCAGGGCCCGGACCACACCTCCGGTCGCCCGGAGCGGTTCCTTCAGATGTGCGCCGAGGACAACATGCGGGTGTCGATCCCGACCACCCCGGCGAACTACTTCCACCTGCTGCGCCGCCAGGCGCTGTCGCCGAAGCGCAAGCCGCTGGTGGTGTTCACGCCGAAGTCGCTGCTGCGGCACAAGCTCTGCGTCTCCCCGGTCGAGGACTTCACCACCGGCACCTTCCAGCCGGTGCTGCCCGACTCGGGCTCTCCGGCGCCGGAGCAGGTGAAGCGGGTGCTGCTCTGCTCGGGCAAGGTCTACTACGACCTGTTCCAGGCCCGCGCCGAGCGGGGCGTCACCGACACCGCGATCATCCGGATCGAGCAGCTCTACCCGATGCCGGTCGAGGAGATCCGGGCCGCCCTCGCGGCGTACCCGAACGCGGAGGACTTCGCCTGGGTGCAGGAGGAGCCGGCCAACCAGGGCGCCTGGTCGTTCGTCGCGCTCAACCTGCTGGAGCACCTGTCGGACGTACGGCTGCGCCGTATCTCCCGCCCGGCCGCCGCCGCCCCGGCCGTCGGCTCGGCGAAGATGCACGAGGTCGAGCAGACCGCGCTGATCGAGGCGGCCCTGCCCCGCCCGTGACCTGACAGCACCGCCGACCGGGGCAGGGACCGTCACGACGACGGCTCTGCCCCGGTCGGCGTCCCGGCTCCCGCCGCCGGCAGGCCCCGGCGGCACCACGGCCCACCCAGCACAGCGACGAAGAGGGACCGACAGCATGTACTTCACCGACCGTGGAATCGAGGAGCTCGTCGAGCGCCGGGGCGGCGAACAGGTCAGCATGGAGTGGCTCGGCGAGCGCCTACGCGACTTCGTGGACCTGAACCCCGAGTTCGAGACCCCGATCGAGCGCTTCGCCACCTGGCTCGCCCGCCTGGACGACGAGGACGAGGACTGAGCCGGACCGCCCCGGAGGAACGGACGTCCCCGGTGCCGCCACCGAACCGCTCCCGCCGCTCGCCCGTACGCCGGTCGGCCCTGGCGGCGGGCGCCGCCGTGGCGCTGCTGCTCTCGGGCTGCGGCGCGGAACCCCGACGCCGCCCCGGGCCGGTGCCGGGGAGCGCC
>NZ_WAAS01000224.1:0-11026 GCF_008806585.1 Micromonospora sp. AMSO12t | reverse complement strand
GGACCGGGGTGCCGGCGGGTCCGGTGGCGGGCCGCAGGCCGGGCAGCGTGAGTCGTCGGGCGGCCCGTCCGAGGGCGGGCAGGGCCGGCAGCAGCCCGAGACCTCAGGCGGTGGCGGTGGTGGCGCACCGAGCGCCGCCCAGATCGCCGAGCAGGCGGGGGAGACGCTGAGGCAGGCCGGCCGGAGCGTCTGGGAGGCGATCCAGGGCGGGATTGCCCAGCACCGCCAACAGCGGCGCTGACCCAGCGGGCGGGCCTGCCTGCGGCCCCGTCGTGGACGTCCACGGGCCGAGGGCAGGCCCGGTGTGGCGGCGGCCCGGTCTGGCGGTCCGGTCGCCCTGACGCATCCGGCGTATCCGTGGTTCGAGGAGTCGACGGGGAGCCCCGCCGGCCGACGGATCAGGTGCTGGTCACCGCCGCCTGATACCGGGCGATCCACTGCCGGTTGAGTTCGTCGGCCTGGCGTTGGTGACGCGCGATGACGGCACAGCCGTTCTCGGGCACGTCGAGCCCCAGGAAGTCGAGGACGCCGCGCGTGGTGGCGGCCATGTCCTCGGCCAGGTCCTCGTAGCGCACGACGTGCGGTTGGATCCCGCACGAGGCGAACCACGCCTCCCAGGCCGCGTTGTGCTCCCGGATCTCCTCGATGTAGTGCCTGATCCCGTTCGCGTCGAAGCGGGGCGCCTGCCCGTTGCCCACGTCGCCGCTGATCTCCCCACTGCCGCCGACGAACCACGTGCCGGTCTGCTCGGCGCGCAGCCGCGACACCGCCTGCGCCAGTACGTCGTCGCGTCGCAGGAAGACGAAGCCGGTGCGGCCGAATGCCCGGTTCAGCAGCGCGACGTCGTCGCCGTCGAGGTCGGGATGGACCGCTGCGAGCTTCGCGACCACCTCCTCGAGCGTTCCCCACATGAGCTTCGCGCCGAACACGCCGTTGCCGGTCCGGCCCGCGGCGAGCGCGGCCCGTACGAAGTCCGCGTAGTCGAAGCCGCCGTCCGCCGCGCGGGGAAGCTGCCACCGGTCGGCCCACAGCGGCTCGTCCGGGGAGCGGAAGTAGGCCTGGGGGCGACCGGCGAGACCGGTGGATTCCAGCAACCCGAGCAGGAGCGAACTGCCGGTGCGGGGGGTGCCGCAGACGAAGTACGAGTCGACACGGTCCGTAGGCATGGCCGCACACAACCGCAGGGCGGGCACCCGTCGCAACCGAATTCGTCGATGCCGTCGCCCCGGCCCCAGGTGTCCGGGCCCGCGCGACCGGGATGATCAGTCGAGGGTCCGCAGTGCGCCCGTGACCACGACGAAGAGCGCGATGGTGGCGGCGGAGGCGATCCGTGCCTGTCGCGACCGGGTGAACAGGCCCACCACCAGTGCCGCGCCCAGGCCCAGCAACCAGTGACCGACCTCGGGGTGCCGGTCGGGCTCGAAGCCGAGGTGGCCGAGGGCGGCACGCCCGTAGCCGACGAGTGCGGCACCGCCGACCCAGACGAGCAGGGTCCAGCCGCACCGGCGCCCGGGGCTCTCGGTCAGCAGCGACCCGTGGCGGGTGAGCGTGCCGAGCAGGTAGGTCAGCGTCAGCAGCGTCGCAACGCCGGCGAGCAGCACGGCGTGCACCCCCACGAAGAAGGCGAACAGCAGCCACGGGCCCCCGTCGGTCCCGCGCAGGAACAGGACGGCCGTCGCGCCGACCACGACCATCTGCCCCACCGCCAGGCGTCCTGAGTTCACGACCAGCGGTGCCGACTGTGCGGTCGACTGCTCGGCCACGCTCCGCCCCCCCCGTCGCGCCGGCCCGCCGCAGACGGAACCAGGGCGGGTCGGTGAACAGCCTGGCAGAACCGGGCGGCCTACCGCTGTCCCGGATCCGTCCGCCGACAGGAGTCGGGGCGGGCGGACGGCAGACGCGCCGTCAGGCGGAGGTCGCGGCGACGCAGAACTCGTTGCCCTCCGGATCGGCCATGACGACGTGGTGCCCGGTGAACTCCTCCAGGACGCTCCCGCCCGCCTTCACCAGCCGCTCGGACTCGGCCCTGATCCGCGCCCACCGCTCGTCGGGGGTGCCGTGGCCCGGCACCCGGACATCGATGTGCAGTCGGTTCTTCGCCGTCTTCGGCTCGGGGACCCTGAGGATGGAGAGCGCGGGCCCGACGCCGGCGGGATCGCACAGCCACGCCACGTCGTCCACCGGGTCGTCCTCCGGCAGGTGGAAACTCGCGTGCCACTCCGCGCGGGTCCGGAAGGGCGCGGGCGGCGGCTCGTCCACGTAACCCAGCGCCGTCTTCCAGAACTCGCCGAGGAGTTTCGCGTCCGCGCAGTCGAGGGTCAGGCTGATTCTGGCTGCCATGGCAGGACCGTACTGCGTGCCCCCGACAGTCGCGGCCGAGCCGAAAGGGCGGGCACCGCCGGTACGGCCTGGGACCTTGACGTTCCCTGCATGATGGGCCGCATGAGCCTGAGTGATCCGGACCCGGTGTGGATCGCCGTACGCCTCGTGATCGTGGTCCTCAGCCTGGCCATGATCGCTCTCGGCGTGCGTGTCGCCGTGTCGGGACGGTTTCCCTCGGCGTGGGTGCGGGTCGCCCGTCTGACGGCGAGCCAGCGGTCCCAACCCGCCCGGATCGGCGGTAGCCAGGCGCTGTTCGGCGCGTGCCTGCTGGTCCAGCAGGCGCCGTTCCTCGTTCCCATGCCCTTCCTGGCCGGGCGCACCCTGTTCGTGGTGGCACTCCTCCTTGCCGTCACCGGGGCGGGATGGTTCGCCCTGCTCCGGCGCTAGAGCACGGCTCCGTGCCGTGCCGCCGGCTGATCCTGCCCAGGCCGGGCAGGAGGCGGTCATTCCGGCCGCGTAGCGGCGTAGGCGTCGCGAAGATGGGGTTACGGCAACGGTCGTCAGCCGCCGTCCGTCTCGTCGAAGAAGTCGCGGGCGGAAGCGACGAGGTCGGGGTTCGGGTGGCCGTCGTTGAGGAGGCCGATGCTGCGCACCGTGAGATGCGCGTTGCCATCCGTGTCCGTGACGAACAGCACGGGGTGCCATGCGGGGTTGATGTCGGCGATGCTCGCCCGGACGCGGTGGTCGCCCAGGGCGTCCTCCAGCGTCGCGCGGGCCCGGAGGCACCATTCGCCGTGAGCCTCGTCGTCGTCGCCGAGCGAGTCGTGGGTGTCGAACATGTCCCGGCTGATCTGCACCATCGACTCGACGCCGGGCTCGGCAGCCCCCTGGTCGTCCGTGACAGCCCACTCGTCGGGCCACCAGCGGTAGCCGTCCGCGTACGCGTCGTCGGCCTCGACGAGCACCTGGAGGGCCTCTTCGGTGTGCGCCAGCAGGGTCACCGTGACGACGTCGCTGTCCGTGGTGAGCGCCACCGCGTACAGCTCCTCCGATGCACGTCCCTCGAGCATCGGGCCGATCGTCGCGCAGATGCTCGCGACGATCCGCTCGCGCAGAGCGGGCATGTCGACGGTGGGCACCGCGCTCCTCCCCGAGGCTCGTCCTCGTCCTGGTCGCCGGGACGCCGGCCGCCCCGGAAGACGCAACGTAGCAGGGGTGCCGCCACGTCGAGTACTGCGGCAGCCAACGTGCGATTGCGCCGACTCCATTCGGATCGCGGCTGGGTGGATGACCTGTGCTGGTTGCCTGGGTGGTGCGGAACGCAGGTTGATGGTCATCCGCGCACTTCACCAGGTGGCCCACCCGGACGAGAACCTCGGACAGCCGCAGCACCTGCCGCCACCCGCGTCCCCGCCATCAACCCGGGGGCAGGACCAACCGGACCATTTCTGCGCCTCGATCTAGCCACCTGGCCCGGTCGCGGGTGCCCACAATGAGGAAATGACAGCGCAGAGGTACCTGAAGAGGCATACAGCCGTCCCTCTCCGTCGTGCTCGTGCTCGGAAGAGGCAACAAGCCGTGAAGCGTCGTACTCCATGGCCGCTGATGGCGGGGCTGCTTGCGGCGGGAGCGGCCGGAGCCGAGGCGATACGGCGCCTCAGACGCGCCCGGCGCACCGGACCCAGCGGAGCCGGGGCGACAGGTGACGTCCGCCAGCCCGGTCCTGCCACCGACGCTGCCCGGACCGTCAGCTCCGAAGGAGCCACCCAGCGCTGGCCTCAGGGAAGGTGAAGCAGAGTCCCCTCCGGCGTCGAACCGGAAGCCTCCCGATTTCCAAGCGCCCACATTTCCGCAGGTCAGAAGCCCGCCGTAGCCTGCCGTAGCGTGCAGATACCGGCGTGCCGCAGCCATGGACGAGTGCCCGAGCCGCTTTATCAGGTCGGCCAGGGTCGCGCCGGTCTGCGCGGCGAGGGTCTGTCCGGTGTGCCGCAGGTCACGGAAGGTGACCACGGGCAACGCCGATCGATGCGCCAGAAGGGCATACAAGAAGATCCCCACCGGCGTTTCCGCTAGTGGGGACCTCTTTAGCCCGGCGAAAGGCTATGTGGCCAGGGGCGGGGTCGAACCGCCGACCTTCCGATTTTCAGTCGGACGCTCGTACCAACTGAGCTACCTGGCCGTGTTGCTCGGTTCATGCTACCCGCACGGCGGGTTCTCCGCCGGAAGGGTCACATGCCCCGATACGCAGAACGCCGCGCAGGGCGCGGCGTTCTGCGCTGGCGGTCCTGACGGGACTTGAACCCGCGACCTCCGCCTTGACAGGGCGGCGAGCACTCCAACTGCTCCACAGGACCTAGCTTTGTTGCCTCCGGCCGAAGCCGGACCGTGCCCCCAACGGGATTCGAACCCGTGCTACCGCCTTGAAAGGGCGGCGTCCTGGGCCGCTAGACGATGAGGGCGGCCCCGCCATCATTGCACACTCGCAACTTCAAGCGGACTTGCTCCCATCCGGCCCCGCCGGAGGCTTGGATAGCTTACGTGATGGTCGGTCTCTCGACCAAACCGGTATGGCCCTGGCCACAACGGCGCACGAATCCGCAGGTCAGAGGGGTCTAGCGGAGCCGGGCGACGCCGTAGCGGCGCTTCAGGTCCGCGATCAGGCGGGGGCTGGCGGCCAGCGTGGCCGCCCGATCGCCGCCGCCGTCGTGCAGCAGCACGATCGAGCCGGGGCGGGCCGCGGCGCGTACCCGCTTGGCGATCGTCGCGGCGGTCGGCTTGCCCCAGTCCTGCGGGTCGACGTGCCAGTGCAGCGACCGCATCCCGAGCTGCTTGGCGACCGTCACCACCTCGGCCGTCCACCGGCCGCCCGGCTGCCGGTAGAACGGCACCTTGGCGCCCGGCACCGCCGCCCGGATGGCCGCGTTGGTGCGCAGGAGGTCCCGCCGGATCTCGGCGGCCGGACGCCGGGCGAGTTGCATGTCGTGGTTCCAGCTGTGGTTGCAGAGCTGGTGGCCCTCCCGCACGATCCGCCGGACCAGCTCGGGGTGGCGCCGGGCCTGCTTGCCCACCACGCAGAAGGTGGCGGTGACCCTGGCCGCCCGGAGGCGGTCGAGGACCTTCGGCGTCCAGGTCGGGTCCGGCCCGTCGTCGAAGGTCAGCGCCACGGTCCGTGCGCCGGTCGTGCGACGCAGCCCTGCCGGCAGCTTCGGTGGCAGCGGCCGGACCAGGCGCCTGGGCGGGGTGCCGCGGGTCGGTCGCGGGGTGGCCGACGGAGTCGGCTCGGCCGGCAGCGGGGCCGAGGCGACGGGGTCGGGGCCGGCGGCCCGCCGATCTGTCGCGGTGCCGTCGCCGCAGCCGCCGAGGAGGATCAGGGCCAGACCGGTGGCCAGCACGGCGCGTAGGCGCATCGTTCGCTCCCGGAGGGGTCGGGGTCGGCGGAACTCCCGACGCTAGTGGACGGCGTCCCGCCCGCGGCACCCCCGTCAGTCCGCCGTCGCCTGGTCCAGGGAGTCGCGTAGGGCGAGCGCCAGCGAGACCGCCTCGGCGAGGTCGACCGGCCGCACCACACCGGCGGGGAACGAGTCCGCCAGCCAGCCCGGCCCGGCGGCGAGCACCAGCAGCGGCCGGCGGGGCGCGGCGAGCAGGGCGTTGAGCTGGGTGGGGTCGGCGGTGTCCCGGGTGTGCGACCAGATCACCACGGCGGCCGGCCCGGTCCGGTTGACGGCCTCGAGCAGCGCGGGCAGCGGCATCCGGGCGCCGAGCATCCGGTAGCCGACCCCGGCCTCGGCGAGCGCGGCGGCGAGCGCCTCCAACGGCAGGGTGTGCTGCTCCTCGTCGGCGCAGGTGAGCACGATGCGTGGTGGGCCGGCGGGCGCGCCGGCCCGGGCGGCCACCGCGAACGCCTCCGAGACGCAGCGCGACATTAGGTGCTCGACCTCGACCAGTCCACCGGTGGCGGCGTGCCGCTCCCCGATGCCGAAGAGCACGGGGCGCAGCAACCCGTCCCAGGTGGCGATCACGCCGTCTGCCTGGACGGCCCGGGCGATCGTCTCGCCGATCGCGACCGCGTCGAGCCGCATGGCGGCGCGGGCCAGCCCCCGGGCCGCCGGACCGGCCCGACCGACCGGGATCGTCGAACCGCCGCCGTCCCGGCCGGCGACGGCGCGCACCCGTGGGGGTACGGCGGCGTCGGCGGGCACGGCGTCCGGTGTCCGGCGGGCCCAGCGGGCCGCCTCCGCCGGGGTGACCCCCTGGGCGGTGAGCCGTCGCATGATCTCCAGGCGCGCGAGGTCGGCCGGCGTGTAGCGCCGGTGGTGCCCGGGTACGTGCTCGCTGGGCCCGAGGCCGTAGCGCTGGTGCCAGGTGCGCAGGGTGGTCACGGCGACGCCCAGCCGTCGGGCGACGGCTCCCGCGCTCAGCGCCTCATCGGCCACCCGACCGCTCCGAGGCGTCGTTCGCCGGCGGACCGGGCGGGGTGACGGCCGGACCCGGCGGACCGGGCAGGCTGGCGGCCGGACCCGAGGGGGCCAGCAGCCGGTTCACCACCCCGCCCAGCCACGGTGCGTACGCGCGGGGGTCGGCGTCGAGGTCGGCCGCGAGCGAGAGGGGGTCCACCCAGCGCAGCTCGGCCACCTCGTCGGGGTCGGGCAGCAGCGGGTCGTCCGGCCGGAACTCGCCCCGCAGGACGTGGTCGTACTCGAACTCGACCCGACCGGTGACCGGGTCCTCGGCGTAGTAGACGTACACCCCGACCTCGGTCAGCTCGACCGGGCCGGCGCCGAGCTCCTCGCGCAGCCGGCGGTTGGCGGCCTCGACGAGGGACTCGCCCGGCGTCGGGTGGCCGCAGCACGAGTTGGCCCAGCGCAGCGGGAAGCGGGTCTTCACCGGCGCCCGTCGTTGCAGCAGCACCCGGCCGTCGGGGTCGACGAGCAGCACCGAGAAGGCGCGGTGGAGCTGGCCCGGGGGCTGGTGGGCGGCGGCCACGGTGGTCTCGCCCTGCGGCCGCCCGGCGTCGTCGACGAGCTCGACGAGATGCTTCTCGCGGGTGGTCACGGCAGGTGTCTCCAGGGTCCGAGGGGGAGGGCCATCAGGCTGCCCCGGTGATGCGGCCGGCGGCGAGCTTGCCGGAGATGAGCACCATGGGCACGCCGACGCCGGGCTGGGTGCCCGAGCCGACGAAGACGACGTTCGGCAGCGTCCGGTGCAGGTTCGACGGGCGGAACGGGCCGGTCTGGAAGAGGCTGTGGGCGGCGGCGAACGGGGTGCCGGCGGCCATGCCCTGCTCCGCCCACTCGGCCGGGGTGACGGCCCGCAGCACCTCGACGCCGGCCCCGAAGCCGACGTAGCCGCGCTCCTCCAGGGTCCCGACGAGCTGGTCAACGTAGCGCCGGGTGAGGTCGCCCCGCCAGTCGAAGGGGGCCCGGTCGAGGTTGGGCACCGGGGCGAGCACGTAGTAGGTGTGCCGCCCGGCCGGAGCCACCGACGGGTCGGTCCGACTCGGGTTGGTGACCAGCAGGGACGGGTCGCTCATCAGCTCGCCCCGCCGGATGACCTCATCGAAGGTGCCCTTCCACGACCGTCCGAAGTGGATGTTGTGGTGGGCGATCTTCCCATACCCCTGCGTCGAACCGACGTGCAGGACCACGCAGGAAGGGGAGTAGGTGAGCCGGCGCGGACGGCTCGGCGGCAGCAGGTCGCGGTAGGCGACCGGCAGGTCGGGGTTGAGCACGACCACGTCGGCCGGGATCAGCTCGCCGTCTGCGGTCACCACGCCGGTGGCCCGGCCGTGCGCGGTCTCCACCCGGGTCACCGTGGTGTCGTAGCGGATCTCGACGCCGTGCTTCTCGGCGGCGCCGGCCATGCCCCGGGAGACCGCGTGGATGCCGCCGCGCGGGAAGTAGACGCCGGCCACCGAGTCGAGGTACGCGATGACCGCGTAGATGGCCAGCGCGTCGTGCGGGGCGAGGCCGGCGTACATCGCCTGGAAGGAGAAGATCCGCTGGGTGCGCGGGTCCCGGAAGAACTGGTTGATCTTCGTCTGGAGTCGGCGGAAGGCGCCGCCCGCCAGCAGCTTGACCAGGTTGCCGGTGAGCAGGTCGGTGGGCGCGTCCAGGTTGCGCTCGATGAAGTCGGCGCGTTCCCACTGCCAGAGCCTGCGCGCGTAGTCGACGAAGCGCAGGTAGCCGTCGGCCTCGCGCGGGCCGCAGACCCGGGCGATCTCGGCGGCCATCCGGGTGGTGTCGGTGATGACGTCCAGCGTCGACCCGTCCGGGTAGTACGCCCGGTAGGCCGGGTCGAGCGGGGTGAGGTCGAGCCAGTCGTCCAGCTCCTCGCCGACCGCGCCGAGCGCCTCGGCGATCAGGTCGGGCATGGTGAGCACGGTGGGTCCGGTGTCGAACTCGTAGCCGTCCACGCCGAGCCGGCCGGCCCGGCCGCCCGGCACCGGCTCGCGCTCCAGCACGGTCACCTGCCGACCGCTGCCCGCCAGGTGCAGCGCGCAGGCCAGCCCGCCCAGCCCGGCGCCGACGACGACCACCCGGTCCGTACGCCCGTCGACGGTGCGCACGCGACCACCTCCTTGTGCGAAGTTGCCCATCATGCCCGCCGGTTGGTGGCGGCGGTGGCGAGGCCGGTCAGCGCGGTGCGCGCGGTCTCGTCGATCGACGCGGTGCCGAGGGCCGTCAGCGCCTCGTCGACCCGGTCGGAGATCATGCGTTCGACCCGGTCGACCGCCCCGGTGTCGGCGACCACCTCGGCGAGGCGGGCGACCTCCGCGTCCCCCACGTCGGCGCCGAGGCCGTCCAGCGCGCGCCGCTGGGTCGGCGTGGCGAGCTGCCGGGCCAGCATGAGCAGCACGGTCGGTTTGCCGGTGCGCAGGTCGTCGCCGGCCGGCTTGCCGGTGGTCGCCGGGTCGCCGTAGACGCCGAGCAGGTCGTCGCAGAGCTGGAACGCCTCGCCGACGGCCAGCCCGTAGCGGGTGTACGCGGCGGTCAGCGGGGCGTCGCCGCCGACGCCGGCCAGACGGGCGCCGAAGAGCAGCGGCCGCTGCACCGTGTAGCTCGCGGTCTTGTAGCGGGCGACCCGCAGCGCCCGGTCGACCGACCAGTTCGCCGCGTCGCTCTCGCCGAGCACGTCGAGGTACTGCCCGGCGATCGTCTCCACGCGCATCTGGTCGTAGCAGCGCCGGACGTCGAGCAGGCGGGCCGGCGGCAGCGTCGCGCGCGCGAGGAGCCGGTCGGCCCAGACCATGCAGAGGTCGCCGATCAGCACGGCGACCGCCTCGCCGAACCGACGCGGGTCGCCCTGGTGGCCGGCGGCGGCGTGCCGGGCGGCCAGCGCCACGTGCGCGGTGGGCCGGCCACGGCGGGTCGCGGAGGCGTCCATCACGTCGTCCTGGACGAGGGCGAAGGTGTGCAGCAGCTCCAGGGCGGCGAAGGCGGGCAGCACCGCCGGCAGCGGACCCGTGCCGTCCGGCGCGCCGCGCCACCCCCAGTAGGCGAACGTGGGGCGGACGCGCTTGCCGCCGGCCAGCACGCAGTCGCGCGCCGTCGCGGCGAATCCGCCCATCGCCGCGTCGATCTCGCGCAACGCGTCGACCTCGGTGGCCAGGAAGGCGGCGAGGGTGTCCTGCACCGCCGTGACCAGGTCCTTCGTGTACGCGGCCAGGACCGCCCGGACCGGGTCGTCCCCGTCGGTCGGGCCGGCGGGGGCCACGCGGAGCGAGTTACCCGCAACTGCGTCGTTGGCCATGTGACCGAGCGTACCCTAGGCTTACGAGTTGCGTCGATTTGTGCGTCGATAATTGAGGAGGGCCGGTGGACACCGATCTCACCGCTGCCTATGACCGCTGCCGTGAGCTGCACAAACGGCACGGCCGCACCTACTATCTCGCCACCCGGCTGCTGCCCGCTTGGAAACGGCGGCATGTGCACGCCTTGTACGGATTTACGCGCTACGCCGACGAGATCGTCGACCGCACCGAGGAACTTCCCCCGGCCGAGCGCGCCGCCCGACTCGACGACTGGGCCGGCCGATTCATCGCCGGACTGCACGGCGGACCGGTGGACGACCCGCTGCTCCCCGCCGTGCTCCACACGATCGCCGTCTTCGATCTCGACCGCGACGACTTCGCGTCGTTTCTCAAGAGCATGGCGATGGACCTGACGGTCACCTCGTACCGCACCTACGACCACCTGCTCCACTACATGGAGGGCTCGGCGGCGGTGATCGGCACCATGATGCTGCCGATCCTGGGCAGCTCCGACGCGGCGGCGGCCCGGGAACCGGCCCGCCAGCTCGGCTTCGCCTTCCAGCTCACCAACTTCATCCGGGACGTGGCCGAGGACCTCGACCGGGGGCGGACCTACCTGCCCGACGACGACCTGGCCCTGTTCGGCGTCACCCGGGAGGACCTGGCCGAGGCGCGCGCCCGGGGCCGCGCCACGTCCCGGATCCGGGAGCTGATCGCGTACGAGGTGACCCGCGCCCAGGCGCACTACGTCGCCGCGGCTCCCGGGATCACCCTGCTCGCACCCGCCTCGCAGGCCTGTATGCGCACCGCGTACGCGCTCTACGGCGGGATCCTGGACGAGGTGGCCGCGCGGGACTACGACGTCTTCGTCGACCGGGCGCTGGTGCCGCAGCGCCGCCGGCTGGCGGTGGCCGCCCGCGCCCTGCTCACCCCCGCCGGCACGCCGGTGGTGAT
>NZ_WAAS01000223.1:0-11029 GCF_008806585.1 Micromonospora sp. AMSO12t | reverse complement strand
TATAAGAGGCAGGGGCAGTACGGGGCGCCGCCGCCCGTGCCGCCCGCCCAGGGCAAGCCCGGTGACCCGCCGCCGGAGACCGGCGGTGGCGACCACACGGTGTTCATGCCCCGGCTCCCTGGCTGAGCCGGGCCGGGCCGCGCCGCTCCGATACGCTCAGGCCGTTGAGGACCTGCGGCGCGAGGAGCGAGACCGGTGTCTGATCTGTCCCAGATCGTGAAGGCCTACGACGTCCGTGGGACGGTGCCGGACCAGTGGGACGAGCAGGCCGCCGAGGCCCTCGGCACGGCCTTCGCGCAGGTGCTGGACGGCTTCGGTGAGCGGGACGGGGCGGCGCTCGTCGCGCACGACATGCGTGCCACCGGTCCTGCTCTGGCCGCCGCCTTCGCCGCCGGCGTGCGCGCCGAGGGGCGCGCCGTCATCGAGCTGGGCCTCGCCTCCACCGACATGCTCTACTACGCCTCCGGCGCGCTGGGGCTGCCCGGCGCGATGTTCACCGCCAGCCACAATCCGGCGCAGTACAACGGCATCAAGATGTGCCGCTCCGGGGCGCGCCCGATCGGGCAGGACAGCGGGCTGGCCGAGATCCGCGAGCGGGCGCAGGCGCTGCTGGACAAGGGCGAGCGTCCGACCGGCACGCCGGCCGCGCCGGCCGAGCGCCGCGACCTGCTGGCCGACTACGCGGCGTACCTGCGGCAGCTGGTCGACCTCTCGGGCATCCGTCCGCTGAAGGTGGTCGTGGACGCCGGCAACGGCATGGCCGGCTACACCGTCCCGGCCGTGCTCGGCGACGCCGTCCTGCCGGCCCTGCCGCTGGAGATCGTGCCGCTCTACTTCGAGCTCGACGGCACCTTCCCCAACCACGAGGCCAACCCGCTGGACCCGGCCAACCTGGTCGACCTCCAGCGCGCGGTGATCGAGCACGGCGCCGAGATCGGCCTGGCGTTCGACGGCGACGCCGACCGCTGCTTCGTGGTCGACGAGCGCGGCGAGCCGGTCTCGCCGTCGGCGGTCACGGCCCTGGTGGCGGCCCGCGAGCTGGCCAAGCACCCCGGCTCGACGGTGATCCACGGCCTGATCACCTCCCGGGCGGTGCCGGAGATCATCCGCGAGCACGGCGGCGAGCCGGTCGTCGCCCGGGTCGGGCACTCCTTCATCAAGGCGGAGATGGCCCGGACGAACGCGATCTTCGGCGGCGAGCACTCCGCCCACTACTACTTCCGCGACTTCTGGTTCGCCGACACCGGCATGCTCGCCGCGCTGCACACCCTGGCCGCCCTGGGCGAGCAGTCGCTGCCGCTGTCCGTGCTGGCCAGCGAGTACGAGCGGTACGTGGCCTCGGGTGAGATCAACTCGACGGTGGCCGACCAGGCCGCGAAGGTGGCCGAGGTGCGGGCCGCGTACCCGCAGGCCGACGTCGACGAGATGGACGGACTGACCCTGCGCTTCCCGGACGGCGCGTGGTTCAATCTGCGCGCCTCCAACACCGAGCCGCTGCTGCGGCTCAACGTCGAGGCCCCGACGCGGGAGCGGATGACCGCCCTCCGTGACGAGGTGCTCGACCGCGTTCGCCGATAAGATCGCCTGCGCCGGTCGGCACCGTCGATCGGTGAGACCGCATACGTGGAAGGAGCCGCGCCGTGGCCCTGGACCCGCAGTTGCTGGAAATCCTCGCCTGTCCGGACACGCATCACGCCCCGCTCGACTACGACGCGCAGGCGCAGACGCTGACCTGCACCGAGTGCGGCCGGATCTTCGAGGTCCGCGACGACGTGCCGGTGCTGCTGCTGGACGAGGCGCGCGGCCCCTCGGAGCAGTCGTGATCGACGGTGTGGCCGGGGTCAGCGGCCGACGCGAGCCCGACGAGGCACTGCTCGACGACCCGGCCGCGCTGGCCGAGCACGACCCGGGCGGCATGCTGCGGCACACCGCCTCCGCCGGGGCGCAGGTCCGCGAGACGGCCGCGCTGGCCGCCGAGGCCAACCTCCAGGTGCTCGCCGACGAGGGCCGCCCCCGGGCGGTCGTCATCGCCGGCATCGGCACCGCCGGGCGTACCGGTGACGTGCTGGCCACCGTCGCCGGGCCGCGCTGCCCGGTGCCGGTCATCCCGCACCGCAGCGCCGGTGTGCCCGGCTGGGTGGGCGCCGCCGACGTGGTCATCGCCGTCAGCGCGTCCGGTCGCAGCCCCGAGGCGCTGGGCGCCGCCGAGGCCGCGCACCGGCGGGGCGCCCGGCTGGTCGCCGTCGGCGCGCCCGACTCGCAGTTGCAGTCCGTGGCCGAGCGGGCCCGGGCGCCGTTCATCCCGGTGCCCCGGCGCGCCCCGGCCCGGGCCAGCCTCTGGGCGCTCACCGTGCCGGTCCTGCTCGCCGCCCGTACGCTCGGGCTCGTGAAGGTCAACGAGGCGGATCTGGCGGAGACCGCGGCCCGGCTGGACGCGGACGCCGACCGCTGCCGCCCGACGGCCGAGTCCTTCGTCAACCCCGCGAAGTCGCTGGCTCTGGGCCTCGCCGGCTCGGTGCCGATCGTCTGGGGCTCGTCGCCGCTGGCCACGGTCGCGGCCCGCCGGTTCGGCGACACCCTGTCCGCCAACGCCCGCTACCCCGTGGTCAGCGGGGCGCTCGGCGAGGCGGGGCGCGGTCGGGTCGGCCTGCTCGACGGCGTGTTCGGCGGTCTGGCCGAGGGGGAGCGCGACATCTTCGCCGACCCCGACGCGGAGGCGCCGTCGGGCACCCGGCTGCGGTTGGTGCTGCTGCGCGACGGCGGGCTGAACCCGGAGGACGACGCCGACGAGCCCCTCGACGTCGAGGAGCGCCGCGCGGACGCCGTGCAGACCCTCGCCGAGCGGCGCGGCGTGCGCTGCGACGTGGTGACCGCCGAGGGCGGCTCCGCGCTGGAGCGGCTCGCCTCGCTGGTCGCCGTGCCGGACTTCGCCTCGATCTACCTCGCCCTGGCACACGGACTGGACCCGATGGCCGTGCCGGCCATCACCGAAATGAAGGAGCTGGCAAACCAGTGAGCGATAGCAGGGAACGGGTCGAGCGGCGCGTCGCGCCGATGCCCGGCGGTGCCGCGCGACACGACGGAGCGACGGCGTGAGCGCCAACGGTGGTACGAAGGCGATCGTCGCCGCCCTGCTGGCCAACGCCGGCATCGCCGTCACCAAGTTCGTCGCGTTCCTGCTGACCGGGTCGTCGTCGATGCTGGCCGAGTCGATCCACTCGGTCGCGGACTCCGGCAACCAGGCCCTGCTGCTGCTCGGCGGGCGTCGGGCCAAGCGCGCGGCCACTCCTCAGCACCCTTTCGGCTACGGCCGGGAGCGCTACATCTACGCGTTCATCGTCTCCATCGTGCTGTTCAGCGTCGGTGGCCTGTTCGCCCTCTACGAGGCGTACCACAAGTGGTCGCACGAGGAGGGCATCACCTCGTGGCACTGGGTGCCGGTCGTGGTGCTGGTGGCGGCGATCATCATGGAGACGTTCTCCTTCCGCACCGCGATCGTCGAGTCCAACCTCGTCCGGGGCAACCAGTCGTGGGTGAAGTTCGTCCGGCGCGCCAAGGCCCCCGAGCTGCCGGTGGTGCTGCTGGAGGACCTGGGCGCGCTGGTCGGTCTGGTCTTCGCGCTCTTCGGCGTGGGCATGACGCTGATCACCGGCAACGGCCGGTGGGACGCGGTGGGCACCGCGATGATCGGTGTGCTGCTGGTGATCATCGCGATCATCCTGGCCATCGAGACCAAGAGCCTGCTGCTCGGTGAGGGCGCCGAGGCGCACGACGTCGCCGCGCTGGAGAAGGCGGTCACCGACGGCCCCGAGTTCGAGCGGATCATCCACATGAAGACGCTCTACCTCGGGCCCGAGGAGCTGATGGTGGCCGCCAAGGTCGCCGTGCCGGCTGGCGTCACCGCCGAGGTGCTGGCGCAGAGCATCAACACCGTCGAGGGTCGGATCCGCGCCGCCGTGCCGACCGCCCGGGTGATCTACCTGGAACCGGACATCTACCACGCCACCGCCGAGCGGGCGGTCGCCGGGACCGCGTCGCCCGCCGAGCCGGGTGAGGTCGCCGGGCGGTCCGGGAGCTGACCGGTGGAACTGCTGCACGGACCGATCCGCGACTACGCCTGGGGGTCCCGCTCGGCGATCGCCGAGTTGCAGGGGCGGCCGGCGCCGAGCGACGGCCCGGAGGCCGAACTGTGGCTGGGCGCCCACCCGGGCGGCCCGGCCCTGGTCGACCGCGACGGCGACCGGGTGAGCCTGACCGACCTGCTGCTCGCCGAGCCGCACCACTGGCTCGGCGAGCGGTTGGTCGGCCGGTTCGGCACCCGGCTGCCGTTCCTGCTCAAGGTGCTCGCCGCCGACGCCCCGCTGAGCCTCCAGGCGCACCCGGACGCCGAGCAGGCCCGCGCCGGGCACGCCGCCGACGCCGCCCGCCCCGACGGACAGCGCAACTACGTCGATCCGTACCACAAGCCGGAGCTGCTGGTCGCGCTCTCGCCGATGGAGGCGCTCTGCGGTTTCCGGGACCCGGCGGCCTCGGCGGCGGCGCTGGCCGGCTTCGGCGTACCCGCGCTGGAGCCGGTGCTGGCGGCGCTGCGGACCGGGCCGGCGGGCCTGCGTGACGCCGTACGACTGCTGCTGACCTGGCCCGCCGACGGGCGCGACGCGCTGGTGGCGGCCGTGGCGTCGGCACCGGTCGCGGGGCCGGACGCGGAGCTGGCCCGGGACCTGGCCGCCGCCTACCCGGGCGACCCCGGGGTGCTGGTGGCGATGCTGCTCAACCGGGTGCGGCTGGCCCCCGGCGAGGCGATCTGGATGCCGGCGGGCAACCTGCACGCCTACCTGCGCGGCACCGGCGTGGAGATCATGGCGGCCAGCGACAACGTGCTGCGCGGCGGGCTGACGCCGAAGCGGGTGGACGTCGAGGAGCTGCTGCGGGTGCTGCGCTTCGAGGTGCTGCGCGACCCGGTGGTGCCGCCGCTGGAGGTCGCCCCGGGCGTGGTCACGTGGCCGGTGCCGGTGGAGGACTTCGCGCTGCACCGGGTGACGGTGGGCGCGGGACTGCCGGCGGTGTCGGTCGAGGTGCCCGGGCCCCGGGTGGTGCTCTGCCGCTCCGGCGAGGTCTCGGTCGACGACGGGGCCGGCGCGGTGACGCTGGCGCCCGGGCGGGCGGCCGTCGGCAGCGCCGCCGCCGGGCCGCTGCGCCTGGGCGGCGCGGGGGAGGCGTACGTCGCGAGCTGCGGCCTGCGCTGACCGGCCCAGCGGCGACGCGCAAGTCCGACTTTTCCGGAATAGCTTGACGCGACTCTGGCCGAGTGTAACTCTATGAGTACGCAGCGTTATCGCGACGAAGGTCCGAGAACGCGCGGGGGAACCAAACCGGGGGGATGCACGGGGCGGGCGGCCGATGGACGGGACACCGTTCACGACCGACCGCCCCGTGCGCTGTCCGCTGATGTCTTCGTGCTCACTTCACCCGACCGGTCCTCCCGTCGGCGGCTCGCGCGCGTAAGGTGAATGGTCGCGCAGCACATCGTCCGACAGGAGATTTCATGACCAGCACCCTCCCGGCGTCCGCCAGCGGCACGCCGTCCGAGGCCCGGCCGAGCACTCTCGCCGAGGGCGACTACAAGGTGGCGGATCTGTCGCTCGCCGAGTTCGGGCGTAAGGAGATCCAGCTCGCCGAGCACGAGATGCCCGGCCTGATGGCGATCCGTCGTGAGTTCGCCGACGCCCAGCCGCTCGCCGGTGCCCGGGTCACCGGGTCGCTGCACATGACCATCCAGACCGCCGTCCTCATCGAGACCCTGGTCGCGCTCGGCGCGCAGGTCCGCTGGGCGTCCTGCAACATCTTCTCCACCCAGGACCACGCCGCCGCCGCGATCGTCGTCGGCCCGGAGGGCACCCCCGAGGCCCCGGCCGGTGTCCCGGTCTACGCCTGGAAGGGCGAGAGCCTGGAGGAGTACTGGTGGTGCACCGAGCAGGTGCTCGCCTGGCCCGACGGGCAGGGCCCGAACATGATCCTCGACGACGGCGGCGACGCCACCCTGCTGGTGCACAAGGGCGCCGAGTTCGAGAAGGCCGGCGCGGTGCCGCCGGTCGAGTCCGCCGACTCCGAGGAGTACGCGGTCATCCTCGGCGTGCTGCACCGCTCGCTCGCCGAGGACAACCAGCGGTGGACCCGGATCGCCGCCGGCATCAAGGGCGTGACCGAGGAGACCACCACCGGCGTGCACCGGCTCTACGAGATGCACCGCGCCGGCACCCTGCTCTTCCCCGCCATCAACGTCAACGACTCGGTGACGAAGAGCAAGTTCGACAACAAGTACGGCTGCCGCCACTCGCTCATCGACGGCATCAACCGGGCCACCGACGTGCTGATCGGCGGCAAGATGGCGGTCGTGCTCGGCTACGGCGACGTCGGCAAGGGCTGCGCCGAGTCGCTGCGCGGCCAGGGCGCCCGGGTCGTGGTGACCGAGGTCGACCCGATCTGCGCGCTCCAGGCCGCGATGGACGGCTACCAGGTCGCCACCCTGGACGACGTGGTCGAGCAGGCCGACATCTTCATCACCGCCACCGGCTGCTTCGACGTCATCACCAACGAGCACATGGCCCGGATGAAGCACCAGGCCATCGTCGGCAACATCGGCCACTTCGACAACGAGATCGACATGGCCGGCCTGGCGAAGCGTTCCGACGTCGAGCGGGTCAACATCAAGCCGCAGGTCGACCTCTGGAAGTTCGCCGACGGGCACGCCATCATCGTGCTGTCGGAGGGCCGCCTGCTCAACCTGGGCAACGCCACCGGCCACCCGAGCTTCGTGATGTCGAACTCGTTCGCCAACCAGACGATCGCCCAGATCGAGCTGTTCACCAAGACCGAGGAATACCCGATCGGCGTCTACGTGCTGCCCAAGCACCTCGACGAGAAGGTCGCCCGGCTGCACCTGGAGGCGCTCGGCGCCAAGCTGAGCACCCTCACCAAGGAGCAGGCGTCCTACCTCGGCATCTCCGTGGAGGGCCCGTTCAAGCCGGAGCACTACCGCTACTGACATCCACCGCGCCGACCGGGCCGACCGCTCCCTTCCGAGCGGCCGGCCCGGTCGGCGTTTCGGGGCGGGCGCGCCGCCACGGGTCGAGCCGGCCGGCGTCAGCGCGGGCGGCCGCCTGCCGCCGGGCGGTCAGTCCCGGCGGGGGCGGCGACGGGCGGGGCGGACCCAGCTCCACACGCACCAGACGAGCCACGCCACCGAGACCACGGCGGCCAGCGCGCGCAGCCGCAGCGCGTCGAGCAGCAGCACCACGGCGAGGACGGCCAGCCACGGCCCGAACGCCCTCACGACCGCCACCGACCGAGCACCAGCCGGCGGACCAGCGGCGGAGCGATCCACGACCAGACGCAGAAGAGCATCCACGCCACGGCGAACAGGCCGGCGAGCACGTCCAGACCGGCGACGTTCAGCAGCACGATCACGCCGACCGCGAGCAGCCAGGTGCGGAAGATCCCCAGCCGGTGCAGCGGGCGCAGCGGCAGCAGCAGCGGGTGCGCGTGCACCTGCGCCTCCCATGCCGCCTCGGCGTAGTCGGCATCGGTCGGGTCGTGCGCCACCGCCTGGCCGAACGCGCGGCGCGCGGTGCCCAACCGGCCACGCCGGGCCGAGGTGGCGCCGTGCAGGGCGAGCGCAGCCGGATTGTCCGGCCACGCCCCGAGGAACTCCCTGGCGATCCGGTCGGCCTCCCGGTCGTCCCCCTGGGCGTACGCGAGTTGGACGCGGCACGCGAAGACGGCCGGCTCCTGCGGGCTGATCGCGGCGGCCCGGGCGACCAGGCGTTCCGCCTTGTCGAGCTGCCCCACGGCCGAGCAGAGCTGCGCGTACTGGCACAGCAGCCACGGGTCCTCCGGCTCGATGGCGAGCGCGTCGAGCAGTGCCCGCTCGGCGGCGGGGTACTCGCGGCGGTGGCGCAGCGCGACGCCGAGCCGGCCGAGCAGTTCGGGGTCCGGGCCGGCCTCGGCGAGCCCTCGACGGGCGACGGCGGCCAGGTCGTCCCAGCGGCTCAGCGAGGTCAGCGCGTACGCCCGCAGCCGGAACGCCGCCGGGCTGAGGGCCAGGGCGGCCGGGAGCCGGTCGACCTCGTCGAGGGCCTGCTCCGCGCGGTTCAGCTCGAGCAGGTGCGCCACCCGGGCGAGCTGGGCCTCCGGGGCGGTCATACGGCGGCCACCAGCAGGAACAGCAGGGCCTCGACGACCCCGAACAGGAGCACCGCCCCGAGGCCGGGCAGCCACAGCGACGCCGGCTCGTCGCCACGCAGCTCGTAGGCCCGGAACGGACGTTTCTGCGTGGCGGAGGCGGCGAACCAGACCCCGGCGCCGGCCAGCGCCGCGATCAGCCGGACGGGACGGTCCCCCCAGTCGTCGAGGAAGGCGAGCGTGAGCGCCAACCGGGCCGTCAGCGCGGCCAGCCCGACGCCGAGCACCATCAGGTTCGTCCGACGGGGCAGGCCCAGCCGGTGCCCGTTGACCAGGGCCAGCACGGTGGCGGCCAGCGGACCGGCGAAGACGGCGGGGAAGATCAGCGACTGCGGTCGCCACGGCCGGCGTCGCGTCCCGTACGCCGCCGGCGCGATGGTAGGGGTGAACAGATCGTCGGCCACGATGTTCCCGTCTCGGTAGGGGCGAGCGAGCCGGATCCTGCCACAGCCGGGTGACCGGCGGCGCTCCTGGACGGAGTGGATCCCAGGTCGCGACGTGTGCGGCCCCCGCCCGCCGGTCAGGTGCCGACGTCGGGCACAGGCACGCCACCCGGTGCCGCCGGGGCGACCGCCGGCCGTACCCCCGGAACGGGCTGCACCGGCACGGCGGCCGGCGCCCCGACGGGCACCGCCGGACGGACCGTGCCGGGCGGCACGGCGCCCGCGGGCCCGACGGCGCCTTCAGACGTGGCCACGCCTGCGGGCCCGGCGGTGAAGTCGGGTCCGGCGGCACTCGCAGACCCGACGGCACCCGCGGGCCCGGCTGCACCCGCAGGCCCGGCGGTGAGGTCGGGTCCGGCGGCGCCTTCAGACGTGGCGACGGCTGCGGGCCCGGCGGCGGACGTGGTCGCGCGGGGTGGCGCGGGCGGGTGGAGTGTCAGCTCCGGCCAGAGCGTCGCGGCGGCCGACCGGTCGAGCCCCAGCCGGTACCTCGCCCGCCGGTGCCGCTCGCCGAGGACCGCGGCCAGGTAGACCGACTCGGGCATGCCCGGAGGCGGGGGCGGCGTGACCACCGCCGAGACCTCGGTCCACAACCCGTGCCCCAAGCGCCCCCGCGCCGGCTCCGCCAGCTGGTGCACCCGGGCCAGGTACTGGCGGGCGGCCAACGCCAGGCCGTCGTCGAGCCGGCTCAGGTCCACCACGCCCGCCCAACTGGCCAGCGCGGGTACCGCCGTGGGGACGGGCCGCCAGGCGGTCGCCGTGCGGGTGTGCACGACCAGCGTGCCCGCCACCAGGTCGCCCAGCCGACGCCCGCGCCGGTCGGTCACCATCACCGTCACCCCGGCCACCCAGCTCACCAGCGGCAGCACCAGGCCGGGCCACTCCACGGCCACGCCGACCAGCGCCCGGATCAGCGACTGCCGCGCCGCGACCGGAGCGCCGTCGGCGCTGACCACGCGCAGCCCGACCGCCATCTTGCCCAGCGTGCGGCCGTGGTTGAACCGCTCGCACAGCACCGGGTAGCCGACCAGCACCAGGATCAGGCCCACCGTGGCGATCCCACCGGCCAGGGCGCCGTCGACCAGCCCCTCCGGCAGGTTGAGCATCGCGATGCCGACGCTCATGGACAGCACCAGCATGAGTGCCGCCTGCGCCAGAACGTCGAGCAGCAGCGCGAGCACCCGGGAACCGATCCGGGCGGCCCGGACGTCCAGCTCCACGGCCTCCCCGCTGACCAGCCCGGCGTCACCCCACGGGGCGGGTCGGGCCGGCGGTCGAGGTTGTGCTCTCACCCCGACAGTGAACACTATGATCGCCGGACGGGGGTGACGGTGGATCTCGACGCGTACGTCGCGGAACACGGCGGGCAGTGGCGACGGCTGGAGGAACTCTCCAAGCGCGGCCGGCTCGACGCCGCCGAGGTCGACGAGCTGGTCGCCCTCTACCAGCGGGCGACCACCCAGCTGTCGGTGCTGCGCAGCCGCTCACCCGACCCGGCGCTGGTCAGCCAGCTCTCCCAGGTGGTGCTGCGCGCCCGGGCCCGGCTCACCGGGCGCCCGCGCCCGTCGTGGGCGGCGGTCGGGCGGTTCTTCGTGGCCGGCTTCCCCGCCGCGGTCTACCGCGCCTGGCCCTGGTGGTGCGGGGTGGCGACCGGGTTCAGCCTGCTCAGCTTCTTCCTCATCTGGTTCGTCGCGGGCAACCCGCAGACGGCGGCGGCCTTCATCGGCGAGGCGGCGGCCGCCGACCTGGTCGAGTCCGGCTTCGCCGGCTACTACACCGAGTTCTCCGCGCCGACGTTCGCCTTCCACCTGTGGACGCACAACGCCTGGCTCGCCGCCCAGTGCCTCGCCGCCGGGGTCCTGATCGTCCCGGTGCTCTACCTGCTCTGGCAGAACGCGCTCAACATCGGCGTGGTCGGCGGGGTGATGGTCGCCTACGGCCGCGCGGACGTCTTCTTCGGCCTGATCACCCCGCACGGGCTGCTGGAACTCACCGGCGTCTTCGTGGCCGCCGGGGTGGGCCTGCGCATCGGGTGGGCGTGGATCGCGCCGCCCACGCAGCTCACCCGGGGGCAGTCGGTGGCCCGGGCGGGACGCGAGGGCGTGCTGGTCGCCGTCGGGCTGGTGGGGCTCTTCGCGGTCTCCGCCGTCATCGAGGCGTTCGTGACCCCCGCGCCCGTGCCCATTCCGCTCCGCGTGGCCGTGGGCGCCGCCGTCTGGCTCGCCTTCCTGGCGTACGTGGTGCTCCTCGGTCGCCGCGCCACCCACTCAGATCCCGTTGATCATGAAGTTGTTGCCGTGACACGCCGGGCGGACGGGCAATAACTTCATGATCAACGGGGGCCT
>NZ_WAAS01000222.1:0-11032 GCF_008806585.1 Micromonospora sp. AMSO12t | reverse complement strand
GGCGAGGACGCGGGCCTGCCGCTGCACCGTCACCCGCTCTCGGCGGCCGTCGCGGCCCACGAGGCGGTGGAGAACTCGGTGGTCGGGAAGGTGCTGATCACCACGAGCGGGGACGAGTGACGGCCGGAGGCCGAAAGCCCTCTGAGCTGGGCGGATTTCCCCGTAGTGGGCACAGAGGCGAACAAGTTTCGCAACAATGACGGTGCGGGTACCCCGCATGGAGCGGGCGGCCCCGGCGCGGTGCGAACGCCGGGGCCGCCCCTGGGGAGGGAATTCAGGAGTGTTCCCTACCCCAACAGGCGACGGTGCGCCTGAGAACGTTACGGGGCGGTCAGCTCCCGGACACTCAGTTCGCCCCCGGCGTACCGGGAACGGACGACCTTCTTGTCGAACTTGCCCACGCTGGTCTTCGGCACCGCGTCGATGACGGCCCAGCGTTCCGGCAGCTGCCAGCGGGCCACCAACCCGGCCAGGAACTCCCGCAGCTCCTCGACCGTCGCCGACGCGCCCTCGCGGAGCACGACGGTGGCCAGCGGCCGCTCACCCCAGCGCTCGTCGGGCACCCCCACCACGCAGGCCTCCAGCACCGCCGGGTGGGCCATCAGGGCGTTCTCCAGCTCGACGGAGGAGATCCACTCGCCGCCGGACTTGATGACGTCCTTGGCCCGGTCCGTGAGCGTGATGTAGCCGTCCGGCGAGAGAGTGCCGACGTCGCCGGTACGCAGCCAGCCGTCGCGGAACTTCTCCTCGTCCGGCACGTCGTCGCCGACGTACCGCGCGGTCACCCACGGCCCGCGGACCTCCAGCTCGCCGACCGACGCCCCGTCGGCGGGCAGCGGCTCGCCCAGCGGGCCGACGATGCGGGCCTCGACCCCGGCCGGCACCCGGCCCTGCGTGTAGCGGTAGCGCCAGGCCTCCTCGCCGGTCGCGCCGGCCGGCGGCCGGGAGACCGAGCCCAACGGGGACATCTCCGTCATCCCCCAGGCGTGGATGACGTCGATGCCGTGCCGCTCGGCGAACGCGTGCATCAGCGCCGGCGGGCAGGCCGAGCCGCCGACGATCACCTCCCGCAGCGAGGAACTGTCCACGTCGTGGGCGTCCAGGTGGGCAAGCAGGTCGGTCCAGATGGTCGGCACCGCGCCGGCCAGGGTGGGCCGCTCGGCGGCGATCATGTCGGCGATCGGCCCGGCCTGGAGGAACCTGTCCGGCATGATCAGCGACGCCCCCGAGAGGAAGGCCGCGTACGGCAGGCCCCAGGACATCGCGTGGAACATCGGCACGATGGCCAGCTCGCGGTCGGTCGGGCCGAGGCCGAAGCCCTCCGGCATGCAGACCTGGAGCGAGTGCAGGTAGATCGAGCGGTGCGAGTAGGCCACGCCCTTCGGGTTGCCGGTGGTCCCCGAGGTGTAGCAGAGGGCGGCGGCGTCGCGCTCGTCCACCTCGGGCCAGTCGAAGACGTCCGGGCGGTCGGCCAGCAGCGCGTCCCAGTGGTGCACGGCGATCCGGTCGCCGGCCGCCGCCGCGAGCGGGGCCGGGTCGCCGCCGCCGACGACCACCACGTGCCGCACGGTGCCCATCTCGCCGATCACCCGGGCCAGCAGCGGGATGAGCGTCGAGTCGACAAGCACCACCCGGTCCTCGGCGTGGTTGGCGATGTAGGCGACCTGGTCGGGGAAGAGCCGGAGGTTGAGGGTGTGCAGCACCGCGCCCATGCTGGGCACCGCGAAGTACGCCACCAGGTGCTCGGCGTTGTTCCACATGAAGGTGGCGACCCGCTCGTCGCCGGTGACACCGCACTCGTCGCGCAGCGCGTGGGCCAGCCGGGCCGCCGTGCGCCCGACCTCGGCGTACGTCATCCGGCGCGGCTCGCCGCCCGTCCAGGTGACGACCTCCGCCGTGCCGTGCACGGTGGCGCCGTGACCGAGGATCCGGGAGACCTGGAGGGGAGCGTCCATCATCGTGCTACGCATGGGTAACAAAGTAGTGTCGGCGGTCACAGGTTGGGAACCCTGGAATGCCGGTCGAGACCGTAACGGCACCGTAAATTGTCCGGGTGAGCATCTCCTGGGCCGATTCGTACGTGGGACAGCTACGCGCGCTCGCCGGTGACCGGACGCTGATGTTCGTCGGCGCCCGCGCCGTGGTCCGCGACAAGGCGGGGCGCCTCCTGCTGATCCAGCGCTCAGACAACGGGCAGTGGGCCCTGCCCGCCGGGGCGATGGAGCTGGGCGAGTCCATCGCCGACTGCGCCGTCCGGGAGGTACGCGAGGAGACCGGGCTGCGCGCGCTGCGGGTCAGCGCCTTCGCCCTCTACACGGGCCCGGACCGCACCCACACCAACATGTACGGCCACACGTACCAGATCTTCACGACCGCGTTCCGCGTCGACGAGTGGGACGGCGCGCTGACCCGGATCACCGACGAGACGACCGACGCGGGCTTCTTCCACCGGGCGCAACTGCCGGCCCCGCTCTCCGCGAGCGTCGCCGAGACCGTCGCCGACCTGGACGTCTTCGAGCAGACCAACCGGCTGATCCTCAAGTAGGCCGCCCGACCCGGCCCCGACCGGTCCCGACTCGGACCCTAGGTCGGGACCGGAGCCGAGGCCGAGGTCGGGAGCCGGAGCCGCGGTCGGGCCGGTCAGAGCATCGTCTGGCTCTTCGCCTCCATCTCGGCGGCGGCCTCCTGCTTCGACTCCCTGTCCAGCGGCTTGCCGCCGGGCGCCGGGCCCTCGCCGCCGAGGCCGTCCGTGCCGCCCGTGGCGCCGCCCGGGCCCGCACCGCGCAGCTTCTCGTTCGGCAGCGCCAGCGTGACCAGCACCGCCACGATCGCGATCAGGCCGGTGGTCAGGAAGACCAGGTGCAGCGACTCGACGAACGCCGCCTGGACGGCCGCGCGCACCGGGGCGGGGAGCGCCAGGATGGTCGCCGGATCGTTGACCGAGACGTCCGCCCCGCCGCTCGCCGCGACGGCGGCCTGCTGCTCCGGCGGCAGTACGGCGATCGCGCCCGGCAGCCGGTCCGCGAGTTCCGAGGTGAGCCGCGACGACAGCACCGCGCCGAGGATGGCGACGCCGAACGAGCCGCCCAGCGACCGGAAGAACGTCGCCGACGAGGTGCCGGCGCCCAGGTCGCGCATCGACACGGAGTTCTGCACGGCCAGGATCAGCGACTGCATGCAGAGCCCCAGCCCGACCCCGATCACGACCATGTAGCCGAAGGCCACCCAGAGCGAGGTGTCCACCTCCAGCCGGGTGAACAGCAGCATGCCGACCAGCAGCACCGCCGCGCCGGATACCGGGAACCACTTGTACCGCCCGATCCGGCTCATCGCCCGGCCGGTCAGCACCGAGGTGACGATGATGCCGGCCATCATCGGCAGCATCAGCAGGCCGCTGCGGGTGGGCGAGGCGCCCCGGACGATCTGGAGGTAGAGCGGGATGAAGATGATCGAGCCGAACATCACCAGGCCGAGCACGAAGCCGGCCGAGTTGGCCAGCGCGAACGTGGCGCTGCGGAACAGCCGCAGCGGCAGGATCGGCTCGGCCACCCGGGCCTCCTGGAGCACGAAGAGCACGCCGAGCACCGCGCCCGCGACGAAGAGGCCGATGATCACCCCGGAGCCCCAGGCGTACTCGTTGCCGCCCCAGCTCAGCGCGAGCAGCAGGCTGCTCACCCCGGCGACCAGCAGCGCCGCGCCGAGCCAGTCGATCGAGTGGTCGCGCCTGGTGAACGGGATCAGCCGCAGCACCCGGGAGCACACGATGATCGCCAGGATCCCCAGCGGCACGTTGATGTAGAAGATCCACCGCCAGTCGGTCTCGGCGAAGTAGCCGCCGACCAGCGGTCCGGCGACCGACGAGAGGCCGAAGACCGCCCCGAACAGGCCCTGGTAGCGACCGCGCTCCCGGGGCGACACCACGTCCGAGATGATGGTGAACGCCAGCGTCATCAGGCCGCCGGCGCCGAGGCCCTGGACCCCCCGGGTGACGATGAGCTGGGTCATGTCCTGCGACAGGCCGGCCAGCAGCGAGCCGAGCAGGAACGTGCCGATGGAGAAGAGGAAGACGGGGCGTCGCCCGTACAGGTCGGCCATCTTGCCGTAGAGCGGCGTCGAGGCCGTGGAGGCCAGCAGGTACGCGGTCACCACCCACGAGTAGTGGTTGATCCCGCCCAACTCGCCGACGATGGTCGGCAGCGCGGTGCCGACGATGGTCTGGTCGAGCGCGGCCAACAACATGCCGGTCATCAGGCCGAACATCAGCAGCCGGATCTGTCGCCCGCCGAGCGCCGGGGCTTCCGTGGTCATCCCGCCTCCTTTCCCCGCTCACCCGAAACATGCGTGCGGAGCGTAGGGCACCTTGTCGATCGTGGGGCCGGTGGCGCTCCGGCCACCGACCTCACGACCAACGATCGGTCAGCGGGACGAGTGCGGGCCCTCGGCGAACTCTTCGACGATCTTGGCGCAGAAGGCCGGCAGATCGTCCGGCTTGCGGCTGCTGACCAGGCCGCCGTCCGTGACGACCTGCTCGTCGACCCAGTCCGCGCCAGCGTTGGCCAGGTCGGTGCGCAGGCTGGGCCAGGAGGTGAGCCGGCGGCCCCGCACCACGTCCGCCTCGATGAGTGTCCACGGCCCGTGGCAGATCACCCCGACCGGCTTGCCGGCGTCGAAGAACGCCCTGACGAAGCGCACCGCGTCCGCGTCGGCCCGCAGGAAGTCCGGGTTCGCCACCCCGCCGGGCAGCACCAGCGCGTCGTAGCCGCCGGCGTCCGTGTCGGCCGCGGTCACGTCCACGTCGTACGTCTTCGACTGGTCCAGGTGGTTGAAGGACTGGATGGTGCCGGGCTTGAGCGAGACCAGCTCCACCGTGGCGCCGGCCTGCTCCACCGCCTCGCGGGGCTGGACGTACTCGACCTCCTCGACGCCGTCGGCGGCCAGGAACGCGATCCGCTTGCCCTGAAGTGTCGTCGCTGCCATCTCGGTCTCTCTCCTCTCCGGGGGTACCGTCCGTCCCTTCCCGGGGCCCGGTGCCCGAAACCCCTCCCGGCGGCGGCAGGTTTGGCCCGGATGCCCCGGGGGACCCGGGACGGCATGGCAGGAGGAGCAGCGGAACAGCGCCGGCTCGCCGCGGTGGTGGAGGGCTGGCTGGGTCGTCCCGTCCTGGTCGTCGGAGACGCCATGCTCGACGAGTGGCGCTTCGCCGAGTCCGACCGGCTCTGCCGGGAGGCGCCAGCCCCGGTCCTCACCCTGCGCCGGCGGATCTCCGCGGCCGGCGGGGCGGCGAACACCGCCGTGAACGTCGCCGCACTCGGGGGTCGGGCGGTGCTGGTGGCGCCGGTCGGCGCGGACGTCGCCGGCGACGAACTGCACGACTGTCTGGACCGGGCGGGCGTCTGGGACCGTACGGTCAACCAGCCCGCCCGCCCGACGCCGGTGAAGCGGCGGATGCTGGCGGGCAACCAGATCCTGCTCCGGGAGGACTCCGGCGACCCCGACGACGTGCTCGACGCCGACGGGGTGGCCCGGCTGCTCACCGCGCTGGACTGCGCCACCGAGGAGTTGCGCGCCGCTGGCGGCGAGGCGCCCACCCTGGTGGTCTGCGACTACGGCCTGGGCGCGCTGCCCGCACCCGTGCGCGCCTGGCTGGTGACCCACCGGGAGCGGTACGCGACGGTCGCGCTGGACGCCCACGACCTGGCCGACTGGCGCGGCCTGGCCCCGACGGTGGTGACCCCCAGCTTCGCCGAGGCGACCCGGCTGCTCGCCCGGGCCGCCGGCACCCGTCCGGCACCCGGTGCCGGGCTGCACCTGGACCACCCGGACGGCGACCCGGCCGACGGCCCCTCCGAACTGACGGTGGGCGTCTCCCCCGGCGGTGTCGCGCCGCACCACGCCGTCCACCGCCCCGGCCCGACGAACCCGACCGGCGAGCCGACGGCCGGCGAGGGCCGGGTGGCGATGACCGGGAACGGGCTCACCGTGACCGGCACCGGCGTCACCGTCAACGCCACGGCCGGCGAGGGCGTCGACCGGGCCGTGCTGGCCGAGTCCCGCCTCGCCGAGCTGCGCGCGCACACCGGCGCCGACGTGGTGGCGGTGACCCTGGACACCGACGGCGCGGTGGTCGGCGGGGCGGACGGCGAGCCCCGACGCAGCCACAGCACCCCCGTGCCGGCCAGCCACGCGGTCGGGGCGGGCGACGCGTACCTGGCGGCGATGACGCTGGCGTTGGCCGCCGACGCGCCGCTGCCCACCGCCGCGCAGCTGGCCCAGCTCGCCGCGACCATCACCGTCTCGGACACCGGCACCTGCGTGTGCCGCCGGGAGGACCTGCTCGTCGCGCTGGACGCACCGGTCGACGGGGCCGGCCACCGGGCGCTGGTCGGCATCGACGAGCTGGCCGCGCTCGTCGAGGAACACCGCCGGGCGGGCCGCGCGATCGTCTTCACCAACGGCTGCTTCGACGTGCTGCACCGGGGCCACGTGCGCTACCTGGAGCAGGCCCGCGCGCTCGGCGACCTGCTGGTGGTGGCGGTCAACTCCGACGGCAGCGTACGCCGGCTGAAGGGCCCGGACCGGCCGGTCAACCCGGTGGAGGACCGCATCGCCCTGCTCGCCGCGCTGGCCTGCGTCGACCACGTGGTGGTCTTCGAGGAGGACTCCCCGGCGGAGCTGATCGAGGCGGTCCGCCCCGACGTGTACGTCAAGGGCGGCGACTACCCACCGGAGATGGTGCCCGAGGCGCCGCTGGTACGCAGCCTCGGCGGGCAGGTCCGCACCCTCGGGTACGTCCCCGACCGGTCCACCTCGGCGATCATCGACCGGATCCGGGCGCACGGCCAGGAGCCGCAGGAGGACACCTCCCTGACGCCCGAGCCGTCGTGAACCGCCCGCTCGACCTCGGCACGGCCGGCGGGTTCCGCGCGGATCGGCTGCTCGACGTGCTGATCCCGACCCGCAACCGCCCCGCCGAACTGGCGGTCACCCTCTCCGGGCTGGCCGCCCAGGAGGGCGTACCCGGCTTCGGCGTGGTGGTCAGCGACCAGTCCGACGGCGACGCCGCGTACCGGCACCCGGCGGCGGCCACCATGGTCCGGGCGCTGCGCCACCGGGGGCACCCCGTGCTGCTGACCCGCCGGCTGCCCCGGCGCGGGCTGGCCGAGCACCGGGCGTACCTGCTGGCCGCCTCCGCCGCCCGGTACGTGCTCTGCCTCGACGACGACGTCTGGCTGGAGCCGGGCACGTTGCGCCGGCTGGTCACCGCCATCGAGGAGCTGGGCTGCGGCTTCGTCGGCAACGCGGTGCACGGGCTGTCGTACGCCGACGACGTCCGGCCGGAGACGCACCGACACTACGAGGAGTGGACCGGCCCGCCCACGCCGGAACGGATCCGCCCCGGCACGCCGGAGTGGGAGCGGGCGTCGATCCATTCGGCGGCGAACCTGCTGCACGTCACGCGGCAACTGGACCTGCCGTCGGGTGGCTGGCGGGCGTACAGGGTGTCCTGGATCGGCGGCTGCGTGCTCTTCGACCGGGCGAAGCTGGTCGACTCCGGCGGGTTCGACTTCTGGCGGCGGGTGGACGAGAAGCACCAGGGCGAGGACGTCGCCGCCCAGCTCGCCGTGCTGGCGCGCTTCGGCGGCGCCGGCGTCCTGCCCAGCGGCGCCTACCATCTGGAGTCGCCCACCACGGTCACCGACCGGGAGGTGGAGGCGTGGGAGGTCGTGCTCGCCGAGGAGGAGACGGCGCAGCCGGCCTGAGCCGACGCGCGCCCGCCCCGGGGCCGTTCAGGAGGCGCCGGGCTCCGGGCGGAGCAGCTCGCGGGCCGCCTCCAGGACCTCGACCACCGGCACGTCGGTGACGAAGGAGTCCCGGTGCGGGCACTCGCCGTCGCCGGGGCGGTGCGGGTAGATGCCCGGGGTGCAGTCCACGCCGCAGACCGGGCAGAGCACCGTCCACGAGCTGATCGGCCGGTGCCGGCCGCGCAGCAGGTTCGCCACCGTGATCAGGTTGCCGACCCAGAAGATGCCGACGGTCGCGGTGCCCACGGCGGCGGCCAGGTGCAGTGGCCCGGTGTCGTTGGAGACCACCAGCTCGCAGCCGGCGTAGCAGCCGGCCAGGCCGCCGAGGCTGAGCGTGCCCACCTGCGGCCGGACCGGCACCCCGGCCGCCGCGACCACCCGGTCCACCACGTCCTGCTCGGCGGGCGTGCCCGTGACCAGCACCTCGTACCCGTCGCCGACCAGCTCGCGGGCCACCTCGGCGAAGCGTTCGGCGGGCCACCGGCGGCGGGTGTCGGTGGCGCCGGGGTGCAGCGCCACTCTCGGCCGCTCCGCCGGGCCGAGCACCTCGGCCGCCTCGGCCCGGTCGGCGTCGGTCACGGCCAGCGCCGGGACGATCGTGGTGGCGCCCGCGCCGACCAGGCCGGCCACCTCCAGGTAGCGGATCACCTCCTGCTGGTAGTAGACGTACCGGATCCAGCGGTCCAGCGGCGGCGCGTCCTCGGCGCGCAGCCCGGCGGTGACCCGCGCCCCGAGGGCGGCGACGAACGGGTTGGAGTTGGCCCCGCCGCCGTGCAGCTGCAACGCCAGGTCGAAGCGTTCCCCGCGGGCCGCGGCCAGGAAGTCGTCAAGCGTCGACTCCGGCTCGCCCGGATCGGGACCCCGGATCCCCGGCGCGGGCGGCACCACCAGCACGCGGTCCACCGGCCCGGGCCGGTCGCGCCAGAACTTCGCGTGCCACGGCGCGCCGAGCAGCACGATCTCCGCTTCCGGGTACGCGGCCCGCAGCGCCTCCAGCGCCGGCAGGACGAAGATGAAGTCCCCGAGCGCGTTGGCGCGCAGCACGGCGATCCGCTCGACGTCGGGCACGCGGCCGCTGGCCGGGCCGAGCAGGTTCGGGGTGCCCACGCGGCTCGTTACGGCCGGTCGGTCTCGCCGACGGCGATGTCCGGGTGGTGCATCTCCCGGTCCGCGGCCGGGTCGAGGACGCTCGGCGTACCCCCGTCGGGGCCGGCGGGTCGGGGGCCGGTGCGGCCGACGGTGATGGTGCGCGGCGCGGGCCGGGCGGCCCGGGGCAGCCGCACCCGGAGCAGGCCGTGGTCCATGACCGCGTCGATGCTGTCGGGGTCCACCCGGGACGGCAGGTCGACCCGGTACTCGAAGCCCCTGGTCTCGAAGCCGCCGGGGATGCCGTGGTCGGCGTTGACCTCGGCCTCGGAGCGGGCCCGGACGCAGAGCTCGCGGTCGTCCAGTTCGACGGCCACCTCCTCCGGCGCCACGCCGGGCAGCCGCACCACGACCTCCCAGCCGTCGGCGGTCTCGGCCATCTCGACGTCCGGCGGCCCGGCCCGGCCCCCGACCAGCCGGCGCAGCTCCGAACGCAGCGACTGGAGTTCGCCCATCGGATCCCAGCCCTGCTGACGGCCGCGCCAACCCCGGCCGGTCCCGCCGCTCTGCTCGCTCATGCCGGCCCTCCGCTGACGACCCGCTCGCTGCGCTCGCTCATTGCACCTCTCCGATCCGGTGGGTGGCCGCCGGGGATCGCAGTGAGCTGGGCGCGTCCAGCCCGGCCTCCCGGTCCACGCCGACGCCGAGCCGGTCGACCAGTTCCCCGCCCAGCCAGGCGCTCACGCCGAGGATGGCCAGCGCGACCACCTCGATGGCGATCAGCGCGCCCCCGGCGGCCCGGGATTCGGCGTTGAGCCGGACCACCCAGATCGCGGCGAAGAGCAGGATCACCGCCACGTTGGCGGCGGCGTGGGTCAGCGCCACCCGCTTCGCGCGGGTGGCCGACGGGATGGCCAGCAGGTCGAACGTCCCGGCCGCCGCGGCCAGCAGGCCGCCGATCAGGCCGACGGTGATGTTCCAGTACGCGACCTCGCCGAGGAAGTCCGGCCCGCCGACGGTGTCCACCAGGTCGAACAGGACCGCGGTGACCAGCAGGCCGACCGGGAACATGACCAGCATCGGGTGGACGGGATGACCCAGCACCTTGAGCCGGCTCTCCATCGGGCCTCCACTGCTCGATATCTCCGGGCGGGTCGGGTCAGTCTCTCCGGGCGGGTCGGTCTCTCCGGGGCGGGTCGGGTGAGGCGGTACCCCCGCCCTGGAGGGACAAACCTCGCGCTGGTCGCGCTCTAGGCTGACTCGTGGCGGACACCCCGCCACCGGAGTCAACGCACGGGGGAGGATCACGTGACGGTGGACATCACCTCGCACGAGGAACTGCGCGAGCTGCTGGGGGCGCCGATGCCGCGCGCGGTGACCAAGGAGCGGCCCGTCCTGCACGCCCGGGACCGGGACTGGCTGGCCGCGTCGCCGTTCTGCCTGGTGGCGACGGCAGGCGCGGACGGCAGCTGCGACGTCTCGCCGAAGGGCGACCCGCCCGGCTTCGCGCTGGTGCTGGACGAGCGGACCATCGCTATCCCGGAACGGCCGGGCAACCGGCGCGCCGACGGCTACCGCAACATCCTGGACAACCCGCACGTCGGACTGATCTTCCTGATTCCCGGGCGTACGGACACGCTGCGGATCAACGGCCGGGCCCGACTGGTCCGCGACGCGCCGTGGTTCGACGACATGGTGGTCAAGGGGCACCGCCCGATCCTCGCCGTGGTGGTGGAGATCGAGCAGATCTTCTACCACTGCGCCAAGGCGTTCCTGCGCTCCGAGCTGTGGCAGCCGGAGAGCTGGCAGCCGGACGCACTGCCGTCCCGGGCCCGGCTGATCAAGGAGGTCGAGAACCCGGCCGAGAGCCTGGCCGACCTGGAACGCCACTACGGCCCGAACTACGCCACCACCATCTACACCTGACACCTCGCCGTCAGCTCCTGAGCCCTCCCCTGTCCGCACTTGCCGCCTCGCCGTCAGCTTCTAAGCCCTCGCTCGTGCCCACCTGACGCTTAGCCGTCAGCTCCTGCGCCCTCCCCCGCACTGGGCCATGTCTCCCGGGCCGCGTCCCCGGGCCGCCCGCGCGGGTGAGACACCGCGCTGCCACCCGCCGCAGATGTGGCGCGGTGGGGCCAACGGCG
>NZ_WAAS01000221.1:0-11058 GCF_008806585.1 Micromonospora sp. AMSO12t | reverse complement strand
CTTCGACGAAATCGGCGCGGCGGGCGCGCCAGGCGGAGAGGGCGAGGGTGGCGGAGTAGCCGGCCAGCACGATCACGTGGAAGAGGTAGAGCCAGAGCAGGACCGCCACCCCCGCGCCGATTTCGTCGAAGCCCCCGAAGGGCACCCCCAGGTCGATCGGGAGCGAGGCGAAGAGCACGAAGCCGTGCAGGAAGCCGGAGAGGTTCGCCGCGGTGAACGACCCGACGCCCAGCGCGGAGAGCCAGTCCGGCGACGCCGGGCCGACCACCCGGAACAGCCAGAGCAGCACCGGGGTGAGCACCAGCCAGACCGCCAGGAACGACAGCACCACCCCCAGCGCGCCGGTCCAGCCGCCCTGCCGGACCAGGCCGGTGGTCGTGGGCAGCGCCAGCAGGATCGACAGCAGCAGGGCCGGGGCCGGCGCCAGCAGCGGCAGCAGCAGCAGCCGGCCCCGCCAGCCGACCAGCGACTCCTCGCTGCGCGGCACGGCGACCGAGACGAAGGCGCGGCGCAGCCCCTCGCCGTAGAGCGACGCCGGCAGCAGCGACGCCAGCGCCAGCAGCGGGGTCAGGCCCACCCCGGCCTCGACGAGCGCCTGCACCGCGTGGGGCGCGCCGATCGCGTCCGGCAGCGTCTCCACGGCGTGCGAGGTGAGCCGGCGTACCTGCTCGGCGCCCGCCAGCAGCGAGGTCAGCCAGATCGCCAGCAGGGCCACCGGCACCACCGCGATCGCCCCGTAGAAGGTGATGGCGGCGGCGTGCAGGGACAGGTCCCGGCCCCGCAGCGGGCGGAACGCCGCACTGGTGACCCGCTTCGCCCGTTGCCATCCGCCGCCCATCGCGGCTTCTTTCCCCGTACCGCCCCGCGTCACTCATTATGATCACGGTCCATGAGCGTTCTCACCACCCAGCGCCTGGTGCTGCGGGAGTGGACCGTGGGCCCGGCCGACCTGGCCAGGATCTTCGACATCTACTCCCGGCCCGAGGTCACCCGCTGGCTGGGCGCGCCCGGCCTGCCGCTGACCGACCCGGCGCAGGCCGCCGACCGGCTCGCGATGTGGCGGGAGCGGCACGCGGGGCACGGCGGCCGGTACGGCACCTGGGCGATCGAGGTCCGCGACACCGGCGTGGTCGCCGGCACGGTGCTGCTCAAGCCGCTGCCCGGGCGGGACGAGGGCACGCTGACCGAGGACATCGAGGTGGGCTGGCACCTGCACCCCGACTCGTGGGGCCACGGGTACGCCACCGAGGCGGCCCGCGCCCTGGTGGCCCGGGAGTTGGCGACCGGCACCCGGGAGGTCTACGCGGTGGTGGCGCCGGGCAACGAGGCGTCCATGGCGGTGGCCCGCCGCCTCGGTATGACCCACGTCGGCCGCCGCACGGACTGGTACGGCGGCGAGGAACTGGAGACCTTCGTGCTGACCGGTGGGGTCACCGCGCCCGGACCCAGGTGATGAAGCGGTCGGTGAGGCCGTCCCGCCGGACCGAGATCTTGGTAAGAGAGCGCCCCTCCAGGGGCCGTTTCCTACCAAGATCTCGGGGAGCCGGCGGGCTCGGGCGGCCGGCCGCCCAGCCGAGGCCGGCCGGGGCCGGGGCGGGCGGGGCAGCCGGTTACGCCACCTCGACGAAGTCGAGTTCCGCCCAGCGGCTCAGGTGGGTGAACCGGAGCGTGTTGAAGCCCGCGTTGAGCGTGACGTCGACGCCCACCTGCCGCCAGACGTCCCAGCCCGTGTTGGGGTAGGTGACGACCTTCGGGTTCGCGCCGTTGACCGTCAGCGTGTGCTGGGCGTCGCCGTATCCGGCCGCGTAGGCCACGTGGGCGCGGTACCCGCCGGCCCGGGGCGCGAAGACGGTCACCTCGACCCAGCTGTCCGCGTAGTCGATGTACGCCACCACCTGGCCCTGCGACGTGTTCGGGGCGGCGCGCACCCCGCAGTGGTTGAGCGCGCCGCGCTCGGCCTCGTAGCGCACCCGGCTGCCCCGCACCACGGGGTTGCCGCCGGCCCAGCCCAGCGCCGCCACGTACATGCCGCGGGCGGAGTAGTTGTTGATCCAGCCGTGGAAGACGATGTGGTCGCCGCCGGCCTCGCGGACCACGTCCGCGCCGCCCGGCCCCCGCACGGCAGAGTCCAGCGACGCCGTGGTCATCAGCGAGCGGTACGCCTTCGTGTACGGGCCGGTCAGCGAGGTCGACGTGGCGTAGCTGGTCTGGTAGCCGTCGCCGCCGTAACCGCCGAGGGAGTAGAACAGCACGTACTGCGCGCCGACCTTGGTCAGCACCGGCGCCTCGATGATGCCCGCCTCCTCGGCGCGACCGCTGCGCAGCAGCTCCACCCGGGCGCCCTGGAGGGTCACCCCGTCGGCCGCGACCCGTTGCAGCCAGAGGCTCGTCGGCTGGCCGATGGCGTTGCCGTCGTCCTTGTAGAGCAGGTAACGCAGGCCGGTGCTGTCGGTGAAGCTCGCCGCGTCGATGTCGCCGCCCTCGCCGGCGTTGCAGACCAGCGGTCCGGTGCCGACGGAGGTGAACGGCCCGAGCGGCGACGTGGCCAGCGCGGCGCCGAGGCACTGCCGGCCGGTGGCCCGGCTGCGGGCGGTGTAGTAGAGCAGGTAGCGCCCGTCGGCCCGCTGTGACACGTCGGGCGCCCAGGTCAGGCCCCCGTTGGCCCAGGCGCCGAGGGTCGGCATCGCGTCGGCCCGCCTGGTCCACGCTCCGGTCAGTGAGCTGGCCGTGGCGACCGGGACGTTGCCGTGGCCGTTGTTCGTCGAGTACGCGTAGTAGGTGCTGCCGAACTTGACGACGTCGGGGTCGGGGAAGTCGCTGGCGATGACCAGCGAGGGGGTGGCGGTGGCAGCCTGGGCCACGCCCGGGCTGACGAGCAGGGGAGCGGCGACCAGCAGGGCCGCCAGCCAGACGAGACCTCTTCGCATGACGGAAGTCAACCACAGTCATCGATGTACTGAAAGTTTCCTGCGGGCGGATCCGGCGCACTGTTCCGGGTTCCGTCGCCACCTGACCGCCCAGGATCCTGTCGGATCGCCGGGCTACCCTCACCGAGCTTCCGAGAGATTTGCGAGGGGTTACGGATGACGGTGCTCGACGAGGAGACCCGGCGGTTCGTGCAGCAGGCCGTGGTGCTGCCGCCCAAGGCCCTCGCGCAGGCGTGGGAACGTCTGCTCGATCTGCATCCGCAGGGCGGTCGGGCGGCACTCGGCGCTGTCAGGGTCTCCGCCGCACAGAACTCGGAGATCGACAACGCGGTGCGGTCGGGGTTGCGGGCGCGGCTGGCAGACCTCGACGCCCACTCGCCGGGCCTGTTCTCCGACGCCATAGTTGCCACGGGCAGCGTGGCCCGCGCGATTCAGGCCCGAAGCAAGCTGACCGGCGAGCAGTACCAACTGCTCACCGAGCCGTTCACCGCCGTCGGCATGGCGGTGCCGGAACACCGCTGACGGCGTCGACTGGTTCAGTAGTGGGTTCGTCGATCGCCTGCGCGTGCCTGGCGCCGGACCAGGCGTGCGATCCCGTGCGGCGGGGGCTGCGGCGGCTAGGCTGGACTGCGCAAAATGTCCGCTGAGGGGGTGAGCCCGGATGGGCCAGGCAGCTTTCGCGCCCGAGCCGGCGCCGCAGCAGGCCGAACCCGCGCCGCAGCCCACCGAGCCGTCGTTCGACGTGCTGCGGTGGCGCGACGAGCCGTGGACCGCTCAGCTCGCCCTCGACCTGTTGCCGGAGACCAACGGCCCCAAGGTTGAGGTCCTGAGCGGAAGCGTGATCGTGACGCCACCTGCCGGTTATGACCATCAGGACGCGGAGTTGGATCTCGCGTACCTTCTCAAGCAGGCGGCCCGCCGGGCCAAGCTGTGGCTCTACCTCGAGGCGAACGTCGTCTCGGGCGACGACCTCTTCATCCCGGACATCGTCATTCTCGACGTGCCGGGTGGCGGGCGGACGACGATGGACATCGGGCACGCCGTGCTGCTCGGTGAGATCGTGTCGCCTGGCAACCGTCGCAAGGACGTCATCGACCGGCCGCGGGAGTACGCCGCCGCTGGCGTGCCGTTCTTCCTCCGCGTCGATCTGCGAAACCGGGTGCCGACCATGGCCCTGTTCAAGCTGACCGAGGGGGAGTACAGGCCACTGAGCGCGGCGGCGGCTGGCAGCACCTTCACCATGATCGAGCCGTTCGAGTTCTCCATCGACCCGGGCGACCTGCTCGGCGAGGAGGCGCCGGAGGAAGGCGAGGAAGACCCGGCGGGGCAGGCCGACGCCGAGGGTTGAGGCTCCCAGCGGGGGCACAGCGACGGTGGGGAAGAATGGCCCGGTGACTTCGCCCCGGGAACTCGTCCTGCTCGGCTCCACCGGTTCGGTCGGCACACAGGCCATCGACATCGTGCGGCGCAACCCGGACCGGTTCCGGGTGGTGGCGCTCGGCGCCGGTGGCGGCAACGTCGAGCTGCTCGCGGCCCAGGCCCTCGAACTGCGCGTCGACGCGGTCGGCGTGGCGAAGGCGTCCGCCGCGCAGGACCTCCAGCTCGCCTTCTACGCCGAGGCGAGCCGGCGCGGCTGGGCCACCGGCGACTTCAAGCTTCCCAAGATCGTGGCCGGCCCGGACGCGATGGCCGAGCTGGCGCAGTGGCCCTGCGACGTCGTGCTCAACGCGGTGGTCGGCTCGCTCGGGCTCGCGCCGACGCTGGCCGCGCTGCGCGCCGGGCGTACGCTCGCGCTCGCCAACAAGGAGTCGCTCGTGGCCGGCGGCTCCCTGGTCAGGGCGGCGGTGACACGGCCGGAGCAGATCGTCCCCGTCGACTCGGAGCACTCGGCGCTGGCGCAGTGCCTGCGCGGCGGTGGCCGGGGCGAGGTGCGGCGGCTGGTCGTCACCGCCAGCGGCGGCCCGTTTCGGGGCCGGCGCCGCGACGAGTTGACGCAGGTCACGCCCGAGCAGGCGCTCGCCCACCCGACCTGGAACATGGGGCCGGTCGTCACGATCAACTCCGCCTCGATGGTCAACAAGGCGCTGGAGGTGATCGAGGCGCACGAGCTGTTCGACGTGCCGTACGCCGACATCGCCGTGATGGTGCACCCGCAGTCGGTGATCCACTCGATGGTCGAGTTCACCGACGGCTCCACCCTCGCCCAGGCCAGCCCGCCGGACATGCGGCTGCCGATCGCGCTCGGTCTCGGCTGGCCCGACCGGGTGCCCGACGCCGCCGCCGCCGTCGACTGGACCAGGGCACACACCTGGGAGTTCGCGCCGCTGGACGACGAGGCGTTCCCGGCCGTCGCGCTGGCCAAGGCCGCCGGCGAGGCCGGCCGCTGCCGGCCGGCGATCTACAACGCGGCGAACGAGGAGTGCGTGGCCGCCTTCGTGGCCGGCCGGCTGCCCTTCCTCGGCATCGTCGACACCCTCCGACGGGTGCTGGAGGACGCTCCCGACTTCGACGAACCAGGTACCGTCGAGGACGTGCTCGCGGCGGAGTCGTGGGCGCGCGCGCACGCGCAGGAGATCATCATCGCGGGTTCGGTGGAAGGAGCTTGATGGCGTACCTGCTCGGGGTGGTGCTCTTCGCCCTCGCGATCCTCATCTCGGTGAGCCTGCACGAGGCGGGACACATGCTCACCGCCAAGGCGTTCGGGATGAAGGTCACCAAGTACTTCGTCGGATTCGGCCCCACCCTCTGGTCCTTCAAGCGGGGCGAGACCGAGTACGGCGTCAAGGGCATCCCGCTCGGCGGCTTCTGCAAGATCGTCGGGATGACCCCCCAGGACGACGACGTCGACCCGGCCGACGAGCCGCGCGCGATGTGGCGGTTCCCGGTGTGGAAGCGGACGATCGTGATGTCCGCCGGCTCGATCACCCACTTCGCCCTCGCCGTGGTCGCACTCTGGATCATGGCGGTCAGCGTCGGCCTGCCCAACCCGCAGTTCCCCAGCACCGAGGCCGAGATCCGCAAGGAGCCGGCGGTCATCCAGCTGTCGAAGTGCGTGGTCCCGGAGAACACCCTGCGCGAGTGCACCACCGCCGATCCCGCCAGCCCCGCCGCCCAGGCGCAGCTGCGCGACGGCGACCGGATCACCGGGATCAACGGCACGCCGATCAACGACTACGGGCAGCTGCTCACCACCCTGCGCGCCCTCAAGCCGGGCGACACGGCGCAGATCGCGTACGTCCGCGACGGCCAGCCGGCCACGACGAGCACGGTGCTCGCGCAGACCCAGCGGCCCCCGCTCGACGACCCGAGGGGCCAGGTCGCCGCGGTCGCCGCGCTCGGCGTGGGCCTCGTGCCCAGCACCCCGCTGCGGGTGACGTACGGGCCGGTCGGCGCGGTCGGCGCGACCGCCGACTTCACCGGCGACATGGCGGTGAACACCTTCGAGGCGATGAAGCGCATCCCGGAGAAGGTGCCGGCCCTCTGGACGGCGATCACCGGCGGCGAGCGGGACATCGACACCCCGATCAGCGTGGTCGGCGCCAGCCGGCTCGGCGGCGAGTTCGTGGAGAACAAGGCCTGGATCGGGTTCTTCATGCTGTTCGTCGCGCTGAACTTCTTCATCGGCGTGTTCAACCTGCTGCCGCTGCTGCCGCTCGACGGCGGGCACATCGCCATCGCCTGGTTCGAGCGGGCCCGGTCCTGGCTCTACGCCCGCATCGGCCGCGCCGACCCCGGGCGCGTCGACTACCTCAAGCTCATGCCCCTCACGTACGCGGTGATCCTGATCGGTGGCGTGTTCACGCTGCTGACCATCACCGCGGACGTCGTCAACCCGATCACGCTCTTCTCAAGGTGAGTGCCTGAAGTGACCGCTGTCAGTCTCGGTATCCCCGCCGTGCCGCCCCCGCCGCTCGCCCCGCGCCGGGTCAGCCGCCAGATCATGGTCGGTCCGGTGCCGGTCGGTGGGGGCGCGCCGGTGTCGGTGCAGTCGATGACCACCACCCTCACCTCCGACGTCAACGCCACACTCCAGCAGATCGCCGAGCTGACCGCGTCCGGCTGCCAGATCGTCCGGGTCGCCGTGCCCAGCCAGGACGACGTGGAGGCGCTGCCCGCGATCGCGAGGAAGTCGCAGATCCCGGTGATCGCCGACATCCACTTCCAGCCGAAGTACGTCTTCGCCGCGATCGACGCCGGCTGCGCGGCGGTCCGGGTCAACCCGGGCAACATCCGCCAGTTCGACGACAAGGTCAAGGAGATCGCCAAGGCGGCCGGCGACGCGGGCGTGCCCATCCGGATCGGCGTCAACGCCGGCTCGCTGGACAAGCGGCTGCTCGCCAAGTACGGCAAGGCCACCGCCGAGGCGCTCGTCGAGTCGGCGCTGTGGGAGTGCTCGCTGTTCGAGGAGCACGGCTTCCGCGACATCAAGATCTCGGTCAAGCACAACGACCCGGTGGTGATGATCCGGGCGTACCGCCAGCTCGCCGAGAAGTGCGACTACCCGCTGCACCTCGGCGTCACCGAGGCCGGCCCGGCCTTCCAGGGCACCATCAAGTCGGCGGTCGCCTTCGGCGCGCTGCTGGCCGAGGGGATCGGCGACACGATCCGGGTCTCCCTGTCGGCCCCGCCGGTGGAGGAGATCAAGGTCGGCAACCAGATCCTGGAGTCGCTCGGGCTGCGCGAGCGGGGCCTGGAGATCGTCTCCTGCCCGTCCTGCGGCCGAGCCCAGGTCGACGTCTACAAGCTGGCCGAGGAGGTCACCGCCGGCCTGGAGGGGCTGCCGGTGCCGCTGCGGGTCGCCGTGATGGGCTGCGTCGTGAACGGCCCGGGCGAGGCCCGCGAGGCCGACCTCGGGGTGGCCTCCGGCAACGGCAAGGGCCAGATCTTCGTCAAGGGCAAGGTCGTCAAGACCGTGCCCGAGGCGCAGATCGTGGAGACCCTGATCGAGGAGGCGCTGCGCATCGCCGACGAGATGGGCGCCGAGCTGCCCGAGGAGCTGCGCGGCCTGCTCCCCGGCGCCACCGTCAGCGTGCACTGACCCACCGCGCCGTCGCGCGCCGGCCCCGACCGCCCCCGCCGGCGGCCGGGGCCGGCGCGCTTCCGCCGGGCGTACGCTCCGCGTCGCCGCCACGGTGCAGGCGTCCCACTCGTCACTCGACCGGCGCGGCACGGGGCGGATCTGGCAGGCTGGTATCCGTGCTGACGGTGCCGGTACGCCAACTGGGGGAGTCGGAGCGCCGCGCGGTCGAGCGGCTGCTCGACCTCGACCCGTTCGCGGGCGCGCAGGTCGCCGAGCGGATCACGGCGCGTGGCCTGGCCTGGTGGCGTGCCGAGGGACGGGTGCTGGGCTACGGCAGCCGCCGCAACCTGGAGTCGATCTGCTGGCTCGGCGGCAACCTGACCCCCGTGCTCGCCACCGAGCCGGCCGTCGCCGCGTACGCCGACCTGCTCGCCGGCGAGGAGCGGCTCTGCTCGTCGATCGTGGGCCGGGCCGACGCGGTGCTCGGGCTCTGGGACCGCCTCTCCGCCGTCTGGGGGCCGGCCCGGGACGTACGCCCCAACCAGCCGTTGCTGGCGACCGACGCGCTGCCGGCGCTGCGGGCGGACCCGGAGGTGCGGCGGGTGCGCGCCAGCGAGGTCGACCGGCTCTTCCCGGCGGCGGTGGCGATGTACACCGAGGAGGTCGGCGTCTCGCCGCTCGCCGACGACGGCGGGCGCGGCTACCGGCGGCGGGTCACCGACCTGGTCCGGACCGGGCGGGCGTACGCCCGGTTCGTCGACGGCCGGGTGGTGTTCAAGGCCGAGCTGGCGGTGGTGACCCGCCGGACCGCCCAGGTGCAGGGCGTCTGGGTGGCCCCCGAGTGGCGGGGCCGGGGCATCGCGTCGGCGGCCATGGCGGCGGTGGTGCGCGACGCGCTGCTGCGGGTCGCCCCGACCGTCAGCCTCTACGTGAACGACTTCAACACGCCCGCCCGCCGGGTCTACGAGCGCTGCGGGTTCCGCCCCGTCGGCACGCTCGCCACCGTGCTCTTCTGAGCCACCCGTGCGGCGTCCGCTCTGAGTCACCCTTCGCGGCGTCCGCGCGGGGCGGCTCCCGGCCGGCGCGGCCCACGCACCGGCCTCCGGCCAGGTGAACGGCCGGTAAATGCGTTGAGCCGGCCGGCTCCACCGACCAGGCTGGATGCTCCGCCCCGGTCTGCGGAGAAGGGACTCCGTCATGCGTCTGCTCCGGGACCTGTGGGCCACCTCGCCCCGCCGAATGTCGATCGTGACCTGCCTGATCGTGCTCGGCGCCGGGGGTCAGGCCGCCGCCGCCGCGCTGGCCGGCCCCGTCCTGGTGCACCGCGCCGCCGGGTTCTTCGCGCTGCTCGCCGTGGCGCTGGTCGCCGCCGTCCTCACCGACCTCGCGGTGAGCCTGCTGATGGCCGGGCTGACCGCCGACTGGTCCGCCGACGTGCGGCGCCGGCTGTGCCGGGTCGCGCTCGGGCAGGACCTGCCGACTCTGGAGACCACCCCGGTCGGCGAGCTGCTAGACCGCATCGACGGCGACGTCTACCAGGTCGCCGCCGCGGTGCGCAACCAGGGCGTACGGATCGCGCAGGGCCTCGCCGCGGGCGTGCTGTCGACCGTCGTCGCCCTCGCGGTGTGGTGGCCGGCCGGCCTCGGGATGCTGCTGCTGACCGTGCTGCTGGCCGTCGGCCTGCGCAAGCCCACCGCGCGGATCGGCCCGGCCCGGATGGCCGAGGAGGAGGCCTGGTCCGACCTCGCCGCGGTGATGGAGGAGGCCATCCACGGCCAGGACGACGTACGCACCAGCCTGGCCCGGCCGTACGTGCTGCGCCTCTACGCCCGGCGGGCCGCCGAGGTGCTCAGTCGCGGGGTGCGCGTGTGGCGGATGTCCGCCCAGGTCACCACCGTGGCCGCCGGCGTCATCCGGGCCGGGATCGCGGCCGTGGTGCTCGGCGGCGCGTGGGCACTGGTCACCGGCCGGGTCGACGGCGCCCGGCTCACCGCGATCTGGCTGCTGGCCATCGGCTTCGGCATGACCGTCGAGCACGTCAGCCGGATGGTCCCCGAACTCCAGTACGCCCTCGGCGCCTGGGGGCGGGTGCAGCTGCTGGCGGGCTCCCGGCAGGAGCCCGTGGGCGGGGCCGCCCCGAACGAGGGCGACCTGGTGGTGCGGGGCCTCACCTTCCGCTACGGGGGTGCCGACGACGGGCGCGGCCCCGCGCTGCACGACGTCGACCTGACCTTCACCCGGGGCCGCTCGTACGCGCTGGTCGGCCGGACCGGCTCCGGCAAGTCCACCCTGGCGAAGGTGCTCACCCGGGCCGTCGACGTGCCGCCCGGCACGGTCTTCCTGGCCGGCGACGACGTGTGCGACCTCGACGTCGAGGCGCTGCGCCGGTGGATCGCCGTGGTGCCCCAGCGCACCGAGATCCTCGCCGGGACCCTCGCCGAGAACGTCGCGTTGTTCGATCCGGACCTGCTCGACGCCGCCGCCCGGGCGCTGCGCGAGCTGGGGCTCGACGGCTGGATCGCCGAGCTGCCCGCCGGCCTGGACACCCGGCTGGGCGACGGCGGGCACGTGCTCTCGGCGGGCCAGGAGCAGCTGGTCGCCTTCGCCCGGATCCTGGTGCGCGACCCGCACGTGGTGATCCTCGACGAGGCCACCGCCCGCCTCGACCCGGTGACCGAGGCGCGGGTGCAGCAGGCCACCGAACGGTTGCTACGGGACCGGATCGGCATCGTCATCGCCCACCGCCTCTCCTCCGTACGCCGCTGCGACGAGGTGGTGGTGATGGCCGACGGCGCGGTCGTGGAGGCCGGGCCGCTGGACTCCTCGGAACGCTTCGCCGAACTGCTCGCCACCAGCCACGCCACCGCGTACGCCCACGCGGCACCGGGCGGTCGTTCCGGCGGGGTCGACCTGCTGACCGGCCCGTCGGACCCGTGGCCGACCACCGGCCCGGACGAGGCCCTCCCACCGGCGACGCCCCCGGTCGGCCCGCCGGCCGTTCCGTCGGCCACGCCCACGGCCGTGCCGCCGGTCGGAGTCCCGGCCGCGCCGCCGGTCGGGGCGGTTCCCGCGACCCCGACGGAGCCGGTCGGGTCGGCCGACGGCCGGGCG
>NZ_WAAS01000220.1:0-11084 GCF_008806585.1 Micromonospora sp. AMSO12t | reverse complement strand
GGTGGAGGTCGCGGGGGAAGGCGGTGACCTCTCGGACGTTGGTTGCGCCCGTCAGGCGGGCCACGAAGCGTTCCAGGCCGATGGCGAAGCCGCCGTGCGGGGGCATGCCGTGCCGGAACGCGTCGACGTAGCCGGCGTACGGCTCGACCGGCTCGCCCCGGGCGGCGAGCGCCGCCAGGTAGTCGGCGTGCCGGTGCAGCCGCTGCCCGCCCGTCACCAGCTCCAGTCCCCGGAAGAGCAGGTCGAACCCGTTGGAGTACGCGGGCCGCGCCGGGTCCGGGTGGGTGTAGAAGGGCCGCTTCGCCATCGGGTAGCCGGTGACGAAGAGGAACTCCGAGCCGTGCTCCCGCCGCGCCCACTCGCCCAGCGCCCGCTCGTGCGCCGGGGCGAGGTCCGGCTCGTCGGCCGGCGCGCCCGCGATCCTGAGCGCCTCGGTGAAGTGCACGGCGGGGATCTCGGCCGGCACGTCCGGCGCCGACACCCTGAGGGTGGCGAGCGCGCCCCCGGCCCGCTCCCGTACCGCGTCGAGCATCCCGGCCACGGTGTGCCGCAGCACGGCCATGACGTCCCGGTGGTCGGCGACGAAGCCCAGCTCGGCGTCGAGCGAGGTGTACTGCGCCAGGTGCCGGACGGTGTCGTGCGGCTCGGCCCGGAACACCGGCCCGACCTCGTAGACGCGCTCGAAGACGCCGACCATGAGCTGCTTGTAGAACTGCGGCGACTGCGCCAGGTACGCGGGCCGGCCGAACCAGTCCAGCGCGAAGACGTTCGCCCCGCTCTCGGTGGACGAGCCGACGACCTTCGGCGTGTGGATCTCCACGAAGTCGCGGGCGTCGAGCGTGGCCCGGAACCCGGCCACCGCCGCCGCCGAGACGCGCAGCGCCGCCGCCCGGGTCGGGTGGCGCAGCGCGACGGGCGCGTGGTCGAGCTGGGTGGGCAGGCTCGCGGTGAGCGCCGGCCGGTACAGGTCGAACGGCGGCGGCACGGCGGGCGGGCCGAGCGGTCGTACCGTCGGCGCGGTCAGCTCGACCCCGGCGGGCGCGGTCGGGTTCGCGACCACCGTGCCGGTGACCTCGACGACCGTCTCCTCGGTGAGTGCCTCCACCTCGGCGCGCACGGTCGGGTCGGTGACCACCACCTGGGTCAGGCCGGCGGCGTCCCGGACGATCAGGAAGGCCACCGACTTGAGCAGCCGGCGGCGGTGCACCCAGCCGGCGATCCGGACGGGTACGCCGACATGGGCGGAGAGTTGGCGGGACAGGACACGTTGCATGGCAGGGCTGCCTCTCGGTCGATCGCGACGCCTGCCAGCGGGGTGGCGGGCGTCGCCCCAACCCCGTCAGGTGTGGGCGAGCGGGAAACCTCGCGGTGCCACCACACCTTCGCCCCCGCGGACGGGGGCCTCGTTCGTCGCCTTTTCACCGGGGCCAGCCGGGCGGGCTCTACTGGGCTCTGCGTGTGGAAGGGGCCCTTCCTCCACCGGAGGCGTTGAGAAGGTGCCCTTCCTTGCATGCCGTTCTTCCCGCAGCTCGGGAGGGTCTTCGCGGGCCCGGTGCCAGACCGCCTCGCAGCAACCGGCGGCTCTCTTCAACTGGCGGGTCGGGGCGCTACTCGGCTCCGTCACAGCTCTGGCGGGCACGCTAGCACCCCCGCCGAGGCTCCTGTGACTGGTTTTTCCCGGCCCCGGTGTCCGGCGTCACAAGACTCCCGGGGTGACGCCGGTCGCCCGAACTACATCGACGGCGGCCGTCGGGCGTAGGCTCGGTTTTGTGACGATCGAGCACTCCGCGCCGACGACCGGCCAGGCAGCGCGCACGACGACGCCCGCCCCCGAGGGGCGGCGCCTCCTGCGGATCGAGGCGCGCAACGCCGAGACGCCGATCGAGCGCAAACCGCCGTGGATCAAGGTCAAGGCCAAGATGGGGCCGGAGTACACCCAGCTGCGCGGGCTCGTCTCGCGCGAAGGGCTGCACACCGTCTGCCAGGAGGCCGGCTGCCCCAACATCTACGAGTGCTGGGAGGACCGGGAGGCCACCTTCCTCATCGGTGGCGACCAGTGCACCCGGCGCTGCGACTTCTGCCAGATCGACACCGGCAAGCCGGCCGAGTTCGACGCCGACGAGCCGCGCCGCGTCGCCGAGTCGGTGGTCTCGATGGGCCTGCGCTACGCGACCATCACCGGGGTGGCCCGCGACGACCTGCCCGACGGCGGCGCCTGGCTCTACGCCGAGACCGTCCGGCAGATCCACGCCCTCCAGCCGGGCTGCGGCGTCGAGCTGCTGATCCCCGACTTCAACGCGGTCCCCGAGCAGCTCGCCGAGGTCTTCGGCGCCCGGCCGGAGGTGCTCGCCCACAACGTGGAGACCGTGCCGCGGATCTTCAAGCGGATCCGGCCGGCCTTCCGCTACGAGCGGTCGCTGGACGTGATCCGGCAGGCCCGCGCCGACGGGCTGGTCACCAAGTCCAACCTGATCCTGGGCATGGGCGAGGAGCGCGCCGAGGTCTCCCAGGCGCTGCGCGACCTGCACGAGGCCGGCTGCGAGCTGATCACCATCACGCAGTACCTGCGCCCCACCCCCCGGCACCACCCCGTCACCCGCTGGGTCAAGCCGGAGGAGTTCGTCGAGCTGCGCGAGGAGGCCGAGGAGATCGGCTTCGCGGGCGTGATGAGCGGGCCGCTGGTGCGCTCGTCGTACCGCGCCGGGCGGCTCTACCGGCAGGCGCTCGAGGCCCGCGAGGGCCTTCCGGTCACCGCCGGCTGACCACCCCGGCGACGCGCCGGCACCGTTCGACCACGGGCCGGCGGCAAACTGCCATGATCGGCTCATGACGGTCGGCGTACGCCAGCGGTGGCGTGACTCGCGTCCCGCGCTCCCGCCCGACCGGCGGCGCGTGCTGCCGACCGTCCTCGCCGTGCTCGCCGTCGTGGCCGGGACCGGCTACCGCCTCGGTCTCCTGCTGCACGACGCCCCGCCGACCAACAGCGACGAGGCCACCATGGGCCTGGCCGCACTGCACATCTCCCGCGGGCAGGAGTTCCCCGTCTGGTTCTACGGCCAGGCGTACATGGGCACGCTGGAGGCCTACCTGGCCGCGCCGGTGTTCGCGCTGGTCGGCCCGTCGACGCTCGGGCTGCGCCTGCCCACCCTCGCCCTGTACGCGGTCTTCGTCGTGCTCGCCTGGCGGCTGACGCTGCGGCTGACCGGGGACCACTGGTTCGCCCTGCTCGTCGTGGTGCTGCTGGCGCTCGGCTCGGACCGGGTGGTGAAGAACCAGCTCATCGCCGGGGGCGGCTACCCGGAGATGAACGCGGCCGGGGTGGCGCTCGCCGTGCTGGCGTACGACCTGGCGGCCGGCCGCCCCGGACGCCGACTGCCGCGCTGGGCGGGGTGGGGATTCCTGGCCGGGCTGATGCTCTGGGTGGACCCGCTGGTGCTGCCGTACGTGGCCGCGACCGGCGCGGTGCTCCTCGCGTACGGCCGGCGCGAGCTGCGCGGCCGGGCCGGGGTGCTGCTCGGTGCCGCCGCGCTCGTCGGGGCCGGGCCGCTGCTGGTGCACAGCCTGGCGGCGGGGCGCAATCCGATCGCGGCGGTGCTCGCCGCCGGTGGCTCCGGGCAACCCGCCGGCTGGGCGGACCGGCTGCACGGGGGGCTGGTGCTCGGCCCGCCGCTGGGCATGGGCTTCTGCTCCCCGAGCCACTGCACGCCCGGCCAGTCGTGGTGGGCGGTCGCCCTCCCGCTGCTGCTCCTCGCGGCCGCCCTGTCGGCCTGGCGCACGCTGCGCCCACCCGTCGCAGATCTTGGACAGTTGCCGTCAGCTCTGAACGGCAACTGTCCAAGATCCATCGTGGCGGCGGGCGGGGCGGTCCGGCTCGCCCTGGTGGTCGCGGCCGTCGGGACGCTCGCCCTGTACACGGCCAGCAGCGCTGCGGGCCGCACGCCGGTGGAAAGCTCCCGGTACCTGTCCTGCCTGCTCATCTCCGTTCCGGCCCTGCTCTGGCCGCTCTGGTCGGCCGCCCGCCGCGCACTCCGACCGGTCACGGCCGGCACGGTCACGGCCGGCACGGACACGGCGGGGCCAGGCCTGGCCGGAACGGTCACGGCCGGGGCAGACATTGCCGGAGCGGACGGTGTCCGGACACGCGGTGGCGCGGGGGCCGGGGCGCGGTGGCGGGGCATGACGGGCATCGCGGCGGCCATGGTGCTCGCGGCCACGCTGGGCACCGCCGCCGTGGCCACCGGCGGCGCGGTCGACGCCGCGCCGGCCGCCCGCGCCGCCGAGGCGCGGCACGCCGGACTGGTCGCCGCGCTGCGCCAGCGGGGCGTCCGGCACGTGTACGGCGGCTACTGGACCTGCAACCGGCTCACCTTCGCCACCCGCGAGGACGTGCTCTGCGCGGTCGTCGACGACGACCTGCGCCCGGGGCACGACCGGTACCTGCCGTACCGCCGGGCGGTGCGGCAGGCGGCGGCACCGGCCTGGGTCGCGCCGGCCGGCTCACCGCTGGCGGCCCGCCTGGACGAGCGCCGGCGCGCCGACCCGGCCGCGCTCGACCTGGTCACCGTCCCCGGCTGGCGGATCTACCTGCCCCGCCCCTGACCGGCTCCTTCGCTCCTGGTCCCACGCCCACCGGCCGGTCGCCCGACCGGTCGCTCTCGACTGGCGCCCGCCGGGCGACAGGATCAGCGGGGCGCGGTGGGAGCGCCGAGCAGGCCGAGGCGGTGGGCCAACGCGGCGGCCTCGACGCGGTTGCTCACGTCGAGCTTGGCGATGATCCGGGAGACGTGCACGCTGGCCGTCTTCGGCGAGATGAAGAGCCGCTCGGCGATCCGGCTGTTGCTGTGGCCCTCGGCGACCAGCCGCAGCACCTCCCGCTCGCGCTGGGTGAGCAGGTCCGCGCCGGGACGCCCCCGGGTCGCCCCGCGCAGGCCGACCCGGCGGGCCAGGGTGGCGGCCTGCGCCGCGAGCGGTACCGCGCCCAGCCCGTCGGCGATCGCGGCGGCCTCGGCGACCGCCGCCGCCACCTCGTCCCGCTCCCCCGCCGCGGCCGCCGCCTCGGCGAGCGACAGCAGCGCCCGCCCGAGGGGGTACGGCTGCCCGTCGGTGCGCCACGCGGCGACCGCCGTACGCCATGCGGCAAGTGTCTCGCCGCCGACGGCCAGGAGGGCCGCCACCTGGGCGGCGTGCGCCCGCTCGGCCGGATGACGGGCCGGCAGCCCGGCGGCGAGGGCGGACACCGCGCCGGCCAGTTCGGCGTCCCCGGTCCGCTCGGCGGTCCGGGCGACGGCGCTGAGCACCGGCCAGCCCTCCCGGGGAAGCTGCGGCAGGCGCTCGTCGGCCAGCGCGGCGTATGCCGCGCGTACCGCGCCGGCCGGGTCGTCGGCCGCCAGCGCCGCCTCGATCCGCAGCTCCCGCAGCGGCAGCCGGTGGTTCGGCCACAGGTAGGGCCGGGCCAGGAAGGCCAGGGCGCGGTCCACCAGTTCCTCGGCGGTGGGGTGGGCCCGGGCCAGCCGCAGCCCGGCGCGGAGCTGTAGCCAGTGCAGGCCGGACACGCCCGGCAGGTCGATCCGGGCCGCCTCCGCGCAGGCGGCGTCGGCCTCGTCCCAGCGCCCCAGGGCGATCAGCGCCTCGGCCTGGTTCGACAGCAGGTACGCGCCGGTGGAGCGGCTGACGCCGACCCGGCGCGCCTCGGTCGCCCCGGCGGCGGCCGCGTCGGCCGACTCGGCGTACCGGCCCAGCTCGAACAGCACGTCGGAGAGGTGGACCAACGCGCTCACCAGCGCCGGCGCCGAGCCGGCGGCGCGGGCCCGGTCCTCGGCCAGGCGCAGCCCGGCCAGGCGGCGCTCGGGTGACGGCTCGGTACGGCAGAGGATGGCGATCCGGGTCGGCAGCAGCTCCAGGTCGTCGCCGAGCGCCTCCTCCGCCTCCGCCGCCTCGGCCGCGAGCGTCCCGGCCTGCTCGGGGTCGAGCCGGAACAGCTGCGCCGCGATGTCGGCGAGCAGCCGGACCCGTTCCGGCCCGTCCGGCGCCCCGCAGGACAGCCGGTACGCCTCCCGCAGCTCGGCCGCGCCGTCGCTCTTGCCGAGCATGGCGAGCATCCGGCCGCGCCGGTCCAGCAGCCGCGCCGCGCGCAGCGGCTCCGCCTCGACGTCCACCTCGGCCAGGGCGGCCCGGGTGAGGGTGAGCGCGCGCTGGTAGTCGCCGGCGGTGGTGGCGGCGGCGATGGTCTCCTCCAGCACCGCGAGGTGGTCCATGTCGAGCCGGTCGGCCGCGTCGGGCACCAGCTCCCACACCTCCAGCACCCGTTCCAGCAGCCGGCTCTGCTCCGCGTACGCGTACCGGTCGGCGGCGGCGCGCGCCGCGGTGCGGGCGGTCACCAGGGCCCGGGGGTGGTCGTGTGCGGCGTACCAGTGGTGGGCCGTCTCGGCGGGGGCACGGCCGGCGGCGACCAGGTGCGGCTGGGCCTCGATGGCCGCCGCCCAGCGGGCGTGCAGCCGGGCGTGCTCGCCGGGCAGCAGCTCGTCGTGGACGGCCTCGCGGACCAGCGCGTGCCGGAACTCGTAGTCGCCCTCCGGGTCGGCCACCACGAGCTGGGCGGCGACGGCGGCGCGCAGCGCGTCCTCCAGCTCCGGCTCGGGCAGCCCGGCGACCTCGGCGAGCAGTTGGTGGGCGAACCGGGTGCCCCCGGCGGCGGCCATCCGCAGCACCCGCTGGGCGGCGTCGGGCAGCCGGTCCACCCGGGCCAGCAGCAGGTCGCGCAGCGTCTCGGGCAGCGTGCCGCAGCCGACCGGGCCGCCGGCCGCGGCCAGCTCCTCGATGAAGAACGGGTTGCCCTGGGTGCGCTGGTGGATGTCGTCGACCGCGCGGGCGAGCGGCTCGGCGCCGAGCAGGTCCGCCAGGACCGCCCCGGTGCCGTCCCGGTCGAGGCGGCCCAGCTCGATCCGCTCGACACCACGGGCCCGGTCCAGCTCGGCGAGGAAGGGCCGCAGCGGGTGACCACGGTGCAGCTCGTCGGTGCGGTAGGTGCAGACCAGCAGCAGCCGGGCGGTGCGGGCGGCGCGCACGAGGAAGGCGATCAGGTCGCGGGTGGACCGGTCGGCCCAGTGCAGGTCCTCGATCACCAGCACCAGGGGCTGCCCGGCGGCGAGCCGCTGGAACAGCTCGGCGACCAGGTCGAACAGGTAACCGCGCGGGGCGTCCGGGACGAGTGCGACGGCGGGCGCGGCGACGCCGGCCGGTCCCCGGGCGAGCTCCGGCAGGAGGCGGGCGAACTCGGCCTCGTACCCGTCGAAGACGCCGGGACCGTCGCGGCGCAGCACCGCCCGCAGCGCGGCGGCGAACGGCGCGAAGGGCAGCCCGGCCTCGCCGAGTTCAAGGCACTGGCCGACCAGCAGCCGCGCGCCGGCCTCGGCGGCCGACCGGCCGAACTCCTCCAGCAGCCGGGTCTTGCCCACCCCGGCCTCGCCGCCGACCAGGACCGTGGTCGGTTCCCCGGCGCGGGCCCGGCCCAGGGCGTCGCGCAGGGCCACGATCTCCCGCTGACGGCCCACGAGGACGGTGCTGGCGGCGCGTACGGTCACGGCTCCGAGCATGCCACGGCCCTCGCCGCCGCCGGCTCCGCTGACCGGCCGGTCAGCGGAAGGCACCCGGCGCGGGTCGCGGGCCGGCCGATCGGCACGCTCGGCCTGTCGCTGGCCGGCCCGCGCGCCGTCGTCCCGTCGACGGTCGGCCCGGGCGGCGTCGGCCCCCGGCGGTTCGGTGGCGACCGCCGGGGGCGCGGGGCCGCTCACCGACGCACGTCGCCGGCGCGTCCCGGGTGATGCCGTCGACTGAGCCAGGCGCGCGTGGTGCGGCGCGGCAGGGCCCGGGCGAGCCGGTCGACCGCGGCCTCGGCGTGCAGCTCGGCGGCGTGCGTACGGTGGATCGAGAGGATGAAGTCTGCGTCGTTGCCGAACATGTGGGGCTCCCTGGGTCGTCTTCGGCTGTCGACTCCGACTCTGCGCGCGAAGGTGCCCCCGGGGCATGGGTCCGCCGCCCGATCTTCGCCCGCCTGCCCTCCTTACTCCCGCCCCTCGGCGGCGCTACGGCGGCGTAAGGTACTCAGCCTGGCCGCGGACAACGCGACGTGCGGCGACCACTAGACTCTGCGGCATGGCAAAGCCCCAGGAGAAGGTCTCGTTCGGCCAGCGGCTGAAGCAGATCGGGATGGTGTTCAAGTTCACCGCCAAGCAGGACCGGTGGTTCGCGCCGTTGGCCGCCGGCGCGGTGCTGATCCCGCTCGCTCTCACCGTGGTCGCGGTCCTGCTCTGGGGCTGGATCTGGCTGCCGCTGGGCATCCTGTTCGCCCTGCTCTGCCTGCTGATCGTGCTCAACCTCCGGTCCAACCGGGCGATGATGAACGCCGCCGAGGGGCAGCCCGGCGCGGCGGCCCAGATCATGGAGAGCATGCGGGGCGACTGGCGGGTCACCCCGGCGGTCAGCTCCACCACGCAGATGGACATGGTCCACCTGGTCATCGGCCGGCCCGGGGTGATCCTGCTGGCGGAGGGCAACCCGCAGCGGGTACGCGGGCTGCTCGGCCAGGAGAAGCGGCGGCTGGCGAAGGTGATCGGCTCCGCCCCGCTCTTCGACTACGTGATCGGGCAGGAGGAGGGCGAGCTGCCGATCCGCAAGCTGCGCATGACGCTGATGCGGCTGCCGCGCAACCTCAGCGGCAAGGACGTCAACTCGCTGGACAAGCGGCTCAAGGCGCTCACCGCCCGCCCGCAGATGCCCAAGGGCGCGATCCCGAAGAACATGCGGCCCGCGCGGGGCGCGTTCCGCCAGACGCGCGGTCGCTGACTTCCGACGCGTACGCGAAAGAGCCGGGCCTGTTCGCAGGGCCCGGCTCTTCGTGCGTCTCAGGGGCGGGGGGCGTCGGTGACGACGGAGCCCGCCAGGCGGTCGTGCAGGCCGCGACGGTGGCCGTCCATCAGCAGGGCCGGGACGACCAGGGCGAGCAGCAGGCCGCGCAGCAGGGCCCGGGCCACCCCGATGCGACCGCCGTCGGCCCAGGCGACGCAGCGGATCTTCGTGATGAACATGCCCGGCGTCTGCGCGAAGAGCCCGAGGAAGAAGCCGTACTCGACGATCAGCACCAGCACGGGTGCCCACCCGTCACGCACCGGGTCGGCGAAGCCCCCGGCGATGAGCAGGCAGAGCACCCAGTCGATCACCAGCGCGCCGAACCGGCGCCCCAGGCTGGGCGGCGTGAAGGCGGGATCCGACGCGGGCGGTACGGGGCGATCATGCGGCTTGGTCACAACCGTCAAGGGTATCCAGGGGGTGTGGACGGATCGGGGACGGTCGCCCGCACCCGGGCAGCAAAAAGGGGCGAAAGCGAGCAAGTGTCAATAGAATGGCACAGTCGGTGGTGTCCCGTCGCACGGTCCGGCCCCGCCCGAGCGGCGCGGATGACGCTCCGCGAGGGACGTAACACGGCAGAAACACTCAAGACATGGCCGGGCAACCGCGCGGCCATAGCGTCGCCAAGAGCCTAGCCACCCGTGGACGTGCCAGGAGGACGTGTGTTCGCCAATCCCGAGGAACTCCTGCGATACCTCAAGAACGAGGACGTGAGGTTCGTCGACGTACGGTTCTGTGACCTGCCCGGCGTGATGCAGCACTTCAACCTGCCGGTCGAGTCCGTCGACGATGCCTTCTTCACCGAGGGCCTGGCCTTCGACGGGTCGTCGATCCGCGGTTTCCAGGCGATCCACGAGTCGGACATGCTCCTGCTCCCGGACGTCGCCACCGCCTTCATCGACCCCTTCCGGGCGCAGAAGACCCTCGCGCTCAACTTCTTCATCCACGACCCGTTCACCCGCGAGGCCTACAGCCGCGACCCGCGCAACGTGGCGAAAAAGGCCGAGGCCTACCTGGCCGCCAGCGGCATCGCCGACACCGCGTACTTCGGCGCGGAGGCGGAGTTCTACATCTTCGACTCCATCCGCCACGAGACCTCGGCGCACCAGTCGTTCTACTACATCGACTCGATCGAAGGCGCCTGGAACACCGGCCGCGAGGAGCCGGGCGGCAACCGCGGCTACAAGACCGCGTACAAGGGCGGCTACTTCCCGGTGCCGCCGGTCGACCACCTCGCCGACCTGCGCGACAGCATCGTGCGCCGGCTGGTCGACAGCGGGTTCACCGTGGAGCGCTCGCACCACGAGGTGGGCACCGCCGGCCAGTCCGAGATCAACTACCGGTTCTCGACGCTGCTGCACGCGGCCGACCAGCTCCAGCTCTTCAAGTACATCGTGAAGAACGAGACCTGGGCCAACGGCAAGACCGCGACGTTCATGCCGAAGCCGCTCTTCGGCGACAACGGCTCCGGCATGCACACCCACCAGAGCCTGTGGCTCAACGGCGAGCCGCTGTTCTACGACGAGACCGGCTACGCCGGCCTGTCCGACATGGCCCGCTGGTACATCGGCGGCCTGCTGCACCACGCCCCGTCGCTGCTGGCCTTCACCAACCCGACGGTCAACTCGTACCGCCGGCTGGTGCCGGGCTTCGAGGCGCCGGTCAACCTGGTCTACTCGCAGCGCAACCGCTCCGCCTGCACCCGCATCCCGGTGACGGGCAGCAACCCGAAGGCCAAGCGCGTCGAGTTCCGCGTGCCGGACCCGTCGGCCAACGTCTACCTGGCCTTCTCGGCGATGATGATGGCTGGCCTCGACGGCATCAAGAGCAAGATCGAGCCGCCGGCACCGATCGACAAGGACCTCTACGACCTGCCGCCGGAGGAGTGGGGCGACGTCAAGCAGGTGCCAGGCTCGCTGTCGGCGGTGCTCGACTCCCTCGAAGCCGACCACGACTACCTGCTCGACGGCGGGGTGTTCACCCCCGACCTGATCTCGACCTGGATCGAGTGGAAGCGCACCAACGAGGTCGACCCGGTGCGCCTGCGCCCGACCCCGCACGAGTTCGCCATGTACTTCGACTGCTGACGCAGCAGGACACCCAAGGAAGGCCCCGGGTCCCCCGGGGCCTTCCTGCGTTCACCGCGCACCCCCGCCCATGCCACGCGCCTTCCCCACTCG